>NZ_JAPCIQ010000038.1:0-35419 GCF_027707405.1 Aeromonas sp. QDB68
GCCAACCTGACGCGCCCCTATTTACTTTTGTACTGACACACCCACCTGGTTTTGCGACTGTGATATTGGATGACGTGAACGGCATACCGGCCTGACTGATAACCTGGCAAAAGAATAGGCTTTCTAGGCCGAGGGTCTTTTTAGGACAGTCAGGCGCGATTCTCATCGTGGCGCGGAGAACATTCTCCATCAAGACGCCGGATAGATTTAAGCAAGCCAACCACAACACCCGAAATCAAGGTTGCAAAAAAGGGGGTGACCATAGATTTTTTTGGGCAGATGAGCGGGTGAACAGAGGAGGGGACTGGTCGGCAGCCCGGCCATCAAGCGCGGGGGTCTTCCACCTTGATGTTGGCGGGGACCCGCTTTTTGCCAAGCACCATGGCGCGGACCAAATCGCTGCGGGTGAGGCGATCGGTCAGGAGTACCACGGCCGCATGGATGCCAACGGCGGCCATCAGGGTGTTGGCGATGATGCCGTGCAGCTCCTCCAGCCACTCCTCGCCCCAGAAGGCATCCCAGGTGGTGAGCCAGCCGGTGACGACGGTCCCGACCAGGGACAGCAGCAGCAACCAGATCATCAGGGAGCCGACCGGATTGTGGCCGAGGTAGTAGGGGTGGCGCCCCTGGGCGAGCTGGCGCAGGTAGTAGCGGACCCGGGCAGGGGTTGGCCACCACTGGCCGAAGCGGGCGTAATAGGGGCCGACCAGCCCCCACAGCAGGCGGATGATGAGCAGGATGCCCACCGCGTAGCCAGCATATCTGTGGGGTTTGCTGCCCTCTTCCAGCACGAAGAAGTTGAGCAGGCAGAGGGTGACGGTCGCCCAGTGAAACACCCGGATGAGGGGATCCCAGACTTTCACTTCAGAGGCAGGTGTCATGGCAAGGCTCCATGGTGGGGGCCGGGGGAAGACCGGCCCGGGGCGGCGTTACTCGTCGATCTCTTCTTTCACCTTTTTCAGGTCGGTCGGGTCGAAGTAGATCTCGACCTTGCGCTTCTCCTTGTCCCAGCCGTAGATCTCGTAGCAGCCGGTCTTGGTGGCCTTGAACTTCTTGATGTCGTAGCCCATCGCCTTGATCTGCTGCTGGGCGTCGGCTTCGCTCATCCACTTGCTCTTGTCGGCCTGGGTGCATTGGGGGTCGGCCAGGGCTGCGCCGCTCAACAGGGGGATCAGTAACAACAGGGGGGTCAGTTTCATTGCTTGCTCCTTGCGGGTGGTTGGGTCAACAGTCGCAAGGCTAATCAAGGAGCATTAAGGAAGAATTAAGGGAAAAGGGAAATGAATGGCTCTCCCCGGCGGTGGGCCGGGGAGAGGGTGATCAGCTCAGCTTGCCCCTGACCAGCCACTTGTCCAGCGCATTGGCGAAGCGCTGCTTGTCGGCGGCGTTGAAGGGCGCAGGGCCACCGGTCTGGACGCCGGCAGAGCGCAGCTCCTCCATGAAGTTGCGCATCCCGAGCCGTGCCTGGATGGTCTCCCGGGTGTAGATCTCGCCCCGGGGATTGAGCGCCTCGCCCCCGGCGTCGATGACCCAGGAGGCGAGGGGAATGTCGCCGGTGATCACCAGGTCGCCTGGCTTGACCTGCTGGGCGATGACATGATCTGCCACATCGAAGCCCTTTTCCACCTGCTGGGTCTTGATGAAGGGGGAAGGGGGGACTTTGAGCCCCTGGTTGGCCACTAGCGTGGTCACCACCTGGGCGCGGTGGGCGGCGCGGTAGAGGATCTCCTTGACCGGGATGGGGCAGGCATCGGCATCAACCCAGATGGGCATGGCATGGCTTCCTGTGTCTGGAACGGGTGGCGCATCTTAGCATGGCTGGTGCGGGGCGGCTGCCCCGGGGCTGAGTCGTCCCCGCCTTTGGTGTAAGCTGGGGCCTGCACATGAAACGAGAAGGAGACGAGATGGATCGGGTGCCCGGTGACGCGATTTATGGCCTGACCCTGGACGGCAAGGGGGGCATGACCCCGCTGGCCGAAGGTAGCGAGATCCCCTGTGCCCAGCCCGGCTGGCTGCATCTGGACTACGGCAACCCTGAGTCGGCGCGCTGGCTGCTGCAGACGCCGCTGCTGGGGGAGGCGGCCCGGGAGGCCCTGCTCGGCCAGAGCAATCGTCCCAAGCTGGTGCGGATGGGGGAGACGGTGCTGCTGATCCTGCGCGGCATCAACCACAACAAGGATCACAGGCCTGAAGAGATGGTGGCCCTGCGGATCTTCATCACGCCGGATCTCATCATCAGCAGCCGACGTCGTCCGCTGCTCTCCGAGAAAGATGTGTTCGAGCAGCTGTCGCTGGGGGGCGGTGCCGACACTCCCGCCGACTGGCTGGTGGAGATATGCGACGCCCTGACCGACCGGGCCGGGGAGTTCGTCGAGGAGCTGCACGACCAGATCCTGGATCTGGAAGAGATGGTGCTGATGCGCGACCTGCCCGCCAACGGTCGGCTTGCGCGCATCCGCAAGCAGCTCATCATGATCCGTCGCTACCTCTCCCCCCAGCGGGATCTGGTGGCGCGCCTGGCCAACGAGAAGATCAGCTGGCTGGACGAAGATGACAGGCGACGCCTGCTCGACATCGCCGACCGCTTACGGCGCTGGCTCGACGATCTGGATGCCGGGGTGGCGCGCACCGCCGTGCTGGCGGACGAGATCAACAACCTGATGGCGGAGGCGACCAACCGCCGTGCCTACCAGATGTCGGTGATGGCGCTGCTGTTCCTGCCCGCCAGCTTCCTGACCGGCCTGTTCGGCATCAACCTGGGGGGGATCCCGGGGGCCGAGAGTCCGACCGCCTTCTGGGTGTTCTGTGGCTTCCTGCTGGTGCTGGCGACCGGACTGGCGGTCTGGCTCAAGCACAGGCGCTGGTGGTAAGGAGTGAACATGACGACATGGGAATCTTTTGGCGTGACCCTGCTGCTGTTGCTGGGGCACACCCTGGTGCGCGGCCTCATTCACAAGAGCCTGATGGCCCTTGGCCAGAGCCGGCAGGTGAGCGAGAACCGGGTACTCTACGTGGAGCACGTATTCCACTTCCTGCTGGGCTGCGCCACCCTGCTGATCCTGGCCGGGGTCTGGGGGCTCGACTTCTCCCGGCTGGTGGTGCTCGCCTCCTCCTTCTTCGCGGTGCTGGGGGTCGCCATGGTGGCCCAGTGGTCGATCCTCTCCAACATCACCTCCAGCATTACCATCTTCTTCGCCTTCCCCTACAAGATTGGCGATCGCATCCGCATCCTCGACAAGGATGACTCCGTCACCGGCATCATCACCGAGATCGGCCTCTTCTACGTGCGGGTGCGGGATGACAACGGCGATCTGGTCACCTATCCGGCGAACCTTATTCTGCAAAAGCCGGTGAGGAGGCTGGAGGGAAAGGAGGCTGAGTCCACGCAGCCGGAATGAGAAAAGGCTCCCTCGGGAGCCTTTTTCGATGGGTGCTCAGCGTTCGAAGAAGCGGTAGAGGTGCTCGACCTGGACGGGGCAGTCAGCCACCAGATGGATGTGGTCCCGTGCCTCCTCGGTGGACGAGAAGCTCATGGGGCACCCCAGGGTGTCCGTCATCACGTAGAGGTGGCCGTCCTGCCCCCTGAACTCCACGATCCAGCCGGGGGAGACGATGTCGTGCATGATCTCCGCCTCCTTGAACCTGTGCTGCTGGTGAAGCGCGCGCAATTCACTGACTGTCATGACATCCTCCTATGACTCATGGCGCCACCCTCAAGTCTAGTTCTCCTTCCCGGTGGCGCCGTCATCGGATCAGGGCGCCGTCGCCCCCTCACGGGGCGGTTGCAGGGCGATCAGCAGCTCCCCGGGCAGCGGCGTGACAGGGCCGGTGACCACACTGGGTCTGGCCCTGGTATCCAGCACGAACAGAGGAATGGCGCCGGGATTGGCTTCCTGATACTGGTCCCAGTCGAAGGTGTCGCTCAGGCGGGTCGCCTTGATCTGCCCGCCCCGGCTCAGCAGGCCGCTCAGCCTGGCGAAGTTGATGTCGGCGCCAAACAGGTTCTGGCGGGCACGGAAGGTGGCGCTCTCCCGGTTGGCCTTGCCGTGCTGTTCGCTGGAACGCAGGGAGTGGACCTTCTCCTCCCCGTAGAGGTGGGCGAAGTGCAGCACCCCGAGGGCGTTGTTGTGGCGGCTGGGAGAGAGCGCCAGCACGGTGCTGATGCTGGTGAGCGGCAGGTGCCGCTCGGCGTGCTCCGACTGGGGGTTGCCGAAGTAGCAGGGCAGGCCGCTCATGCGGGCCAGCTTGCAGTGCTCCCAGGCAGGATCGGAGAGCTGCACCGGGATCCCCTGATCCGCCAGCGCCTTGCCGATGGCCCGGGCCACCGAGTTGGCGCCGATGAGCAGCCAGACATTGGGGGCGCTCTGGCGCATGTCGAGCAATCTGGCCAATGGCGTGGCCGTCAGGCTCTGCAGCACCACGGTGAAGATGATGACCGCAAACACCAGGGGCACCAGCTTGTCGGCATCCTCGATGCCGGCCTCGTGCATGCTGATGGCGAAGGAGGCGCTGACCGCCGCCGCCACTATGCCCCGGGGGGCTATCCAGGCGAGCAGGGCGCGGGCGCGCCAGGGCAGTTCCGACCCCCGTGTCGAGACCAGGATGCAGAGCGGGCGGGCCACGAACTGCACCACGCACAACAGGGCCAGCACCATGGGGCCGAGCTGCCAGAGTTGGGCCAGATCGAGGCGGGCCGCCAGCAGGATGAAGAGGGAGGAGATGAGAATGACGGCGAGATCCTCCTTGAAGGCCAGCACCTCCTCCAGATCCAGCCCCTCCTGGTTGGCGAGCCAGATGCCGAACACCGTCACCGCCAGCAGGCCGGATTCGTGACTGAGCCAGTCAGACAGGGTGAAGGTCACCAGCACCAGCGCCAGTACCCCGAACTTGTGCAGGCTGACCGGCAGCCAGTCCTTGCGGATGAGCAGGGTGGTGAGCCAGCCGGCACCGACCCCGATGAGCGACCCCACTCCCACCGTCTTGGCCAGGGCCAGCAGGGTATGACCGACCAGATCTCCCTGGCTGCCGAGGCGCACCGCTTCGAACACCAGTACCGCGAACAGGGCGCCGATGGGGTCGATGACGATCCCCTCCCAGCGAAGGATCTTGTCCACCTCCCGGACCGGGCGGATCACGTTGAGCATGGGGGCGATCACCGTGGGGCCGGTCACCACCAGCACGGCGCCGAGCACCATGGCGACCCGCCAGTCCAGCCCAAGCAGGAAGTAGCTGGCGGCGCCGATGACGGCAAAGCTGGTCACCATGCCGGTGGAGCAGAGGTTGCGTACCACCTTGCCGATCCCCTTGAGTTCTGTCAGGTGCAGGGTCAGCGCCCCTTCAAACAGGATGATGGCGACCGAGAGGGAAACCAGGGGAAACAGCAGATCCCCCAGCAACTGATCGGGATCGAGCAGACCGGTCACCGGGCCGAGCAAGAGGCCGCTCAGCAGCAGGAACAAAATGGCGGGAACGCGCACGGACCAGGCAAGCCATTGGGCGAGCAGGGAGATGAGGGCTATTCCGGCGAGGGAGAGAGCAATCATGCCAACCTCGTACAGGTGATGGGGTTGGACCTAGTGTAGCGGGGAAGGGGGGCAAGATGACACCCGCCAGGCGTGCAGGGGAGAGCCACTCAGATCAGATGGGGCTCTCTTTGTGGAGTTCGGTGACGCAATCGGTCACCGCCAGCACCAGGGCGGAGCGCACCATCTGATCGAGCCGGTTGAGCTGCATCTGGTAGAGGGGCCAGTCCTCCTCGTTGGCCGGGGGATCCTGCGGCATCATGCTGCCCTGCTGGATGGCATTCAGGCGCTCGAGCAGATCGCGGACCGGCTTGTCGCTGAAGCGGTAATCCTTGGGGTCGCGTACCAGAAAGTCGCGGATCTTCAGGTATGCCTCGAGATCCTGATAGCGCTCGAGGGAGATGAGGCCGAGGGCGAAGATGAGCTTGAGGCGCACCTCCAGCTGGCCGAGGGGGCCGCTCTGGTTGAGCAGGGGTTCGATGGCGTATTTGACGGCATACTCCTCCTGACGAAAGGCTCGCCGCATCAGGGAGTCGACCGCCTCTTCCAGGATGGTCACGACCTCGAGAAAGAAGCCGCGGGGGCCATCCTGCTCGTTCAGTCGCTCCAGTACTTCATCTTCCTGGTGTGTGGTCATAAGTGCTTCGGGTCCGGCTGACAGGGGGAGAGCAGGCCCTCCCCCGGTTTGTATCGTATGGGGTCCGTCACGGGCGGTGTGACGCCACCCCATCAGGTCACTTCAAGTTGTTGTAACGGGCGACGATGGTGCGTACCACATCGCTGTGCTCATCCAGGCCGGTGACGCGGGCCAGGGTCCGTGCCGGACCAAGTTCCGCCAGCATGGCCTGCAGCTCCACCGCCTGGGGATCGTCCTCATTGCGGTAATGCAGTGCAGCGGCGATGCCCTCCTGCAGGTGATCGCTCGGCAGGCCGTATTCCAGGGTGCCGAGCAGCGGCTTCACCAGTCTGTCCCCCGCCGCCAGCTTGCGCAGCGGCTGGCGACCGACCCGGTCAATCTCGTCCACCAGATAGGGGTTGGCGAAGCGGGAGAGGATCTTCTCGATGTAGGCGGCGTGCAGGCGCGGGTCGAAGCCGTAGCGTTTCACCAGCACGGCCCCGCTCTCCTCCATGGCGCGGCGCACCTTGCTGCGGATCAGCGGATCCTCGATCGCCTCGCGCACGGTGCGATAGCCCCTGAGCTTGCCGAGGTAGGCAGTGACGATGTGGCCGGTGTTGAGGGTGAACAGCTTGCGCTCGACGAAGGCCATCAGGTTGTCGGTGGGCTCCATGCCCGCCACCTGGGGCAGCTCCCCCTTGAACTGGGTCCGATCGACGATCCACTCGCTGAAGCTCTCCACCGTCACCTCCAGGGGATCGTCGTTCGCCGCGGCGGGCGGAACGATGCGATCCACCGCCGAGTCGACGAAGCCGACGCACTGCTCGAGGGTGGCATGATACGCGACCGGCAGGTACTTGAGTACCTCCTCCTTGAGGTGGCTGGTGCCGCGCACCATGTTCTCGCAGGCGATGACGTTGAGGGGAGTCAGGTTGCCGGCATCGAAGCGGGCCTGCAGCCCCTTGGCCAGGGTGCTGGCAATCTTGTCCAGGATGTTGGGGCCGACCGCCGTGGTGACCAGATCGGCGGTGATGATACGGGCGATCACCTCGTGTCCGGCCGAGCTGACGGCGGCAACGTTGCGCACCACGTCCAGCTTCTGATCCGTGCCCACCACGTGCACCTTGTACTCCTGGCGGTGGTTGAGTTGGTCGATCAGGGTCTCGTTGACGTCGGCGAAGGTGACCTGATGGCTGGCGTCAGCCAGCAGTTTGCCGATGAAGCCCCGACCGATGTTGCCGGCACCAAAATGCAATGTTTTCATGATATTAACCTCTACAACCAAAGACGATGACGGATGATTACGCGGCCTGCTCGGCCCCCAGCAGATCCAGGAACTCCTGGGGATCCTGGGTGCTGGCCAGACGGTCGACGAGACCGGGCTCATCCAGTGCATTGGTCAGGCGGGTTATGACCTGTATGTGTTCATCGTTGCGGGCGGCAATGCCGATGACCAGGCGCGCCACTTCATCGGCGCCCTCGCCGAAGGCGACCCCGGCAGGGTATTGGCAGATGACGATGCCGGTACGCTTCACGTGCTCCTTGGCGGCGATGGTGCCGTGGGGCACGGCGATGGATTCGCCGAGGTAGGTGGAGACCAGCTGTTCGCGCTCCAGCATGGCGTCGACGTAGTCCGGTGCCACATAGCCTCGCTCGGCCAGCAGCTTGCCGGCGGTCACGATGGCGGCTTCCTTGCTATCGGCCTTGAGGCCCAGGTGCACGTCCTGCAGGCTAAGGGTGAAGACTTCCGGCTCCTGCGGCTCGTAGCTGTCGTCGTTGGCCGCCACCAGCAGTTGCGGGTTGGCGACGTCATCGTTGGCCGCGTTGGCCAGGCTGAGGTTCTGCACCAGCTCCTGATAGAGGGCGTTGTCGAGGAAGTTGGTCAGCGAAATGTGCTGTGCATGCGGCGCATGGAGACGGGCACGGTCGGTGAGATCCTTGTGGGTGATGACCAGATCCACCTGATCGTCCAGGTTGTTGATGGCACGGTTGGTGACGCTGATGTCGAGACCGGCGGCCTGCACCCGCTTGCGCAGCATGCCGGCGCCCATGGCGCTGGAGCCCATGCCAGCATCGCAGGCGACGACGATGTTGCGCACTGCGGTCAGCTCGGTTTCCGGCTTCTTGGCGGCGGTGGTCTCGGGCTTGGCACCCTTCATGGCCTTCATCTTGCGGGTGGCTTCACCCAGGGCATCGGCCTCGTCGGCTTCCGGCTGCTGGGCACGGACGAACACGGCGGCGACCAGGAAGGAGACGGTGGCGGAGGCGATGATGGAGAGCAGCACCCCGATGAGGGAGGCTTTCGGCGTCATCAGCAGCACGGCGAAGATGGAGCCCGGGGAGGCGGGGGAGACCAGACCGGCGTTGAACAGGGTCAGGGTGAAGACCCCGGTCATGCCGCCTGCGATCACCGCCAGGATGAGGCGCGGGTTCATCAGCACGTACGGGAAGTAGATTTCGTGGATGCCGCCGAAGAAGTGGATGATGGACGCACCGGCTGCGGACTGCTTGGCGGCGCCACGGCCGAACACCATGTAGGCCAGCAGCACGCCCATGCCCGGACCCGGGTTCGCTTCGATCAGGAAGAAGATGGAGCGGCCCTGTTCGGTGGCTTGCTGGATCCCGAGCGGCGAGAAGATGCCGTGGTTGATGGCGTTGTTCAGGAACAGGATCTTGGCCGGCTCGACGAAGATGGAGGTGAGGGGCAGCATGTGGTTGTCCACCAGGAAGCCGACACCGCTCGCCAGCACGCCGGAGAGCACCTTGACGAAGGGACCGATGACGAAGAAGGCAAGAATGGCGAGCAACATGCCGATGATGCCGGCGGAGAAGTTGTTCACCAGCATCTCGAAGCCGCTCTTGACGCGACCTTCCATCGCCTTGTCGAAGCGCTTGATGGCCCAGCCACCCAGCGGGCCGACCATCATGGCGCCCATGAACATGGGGATGTCGGTCCCCACGATGACGCCCATGGTGGTGATGGCACCGACCACGGCACCCCGGTCACCCCCGATCAGCTTGCCGCCGGTATAGCCGATGAGCAGCGGCAGCAGGTAGGTGATCATGGGACCAACCAGCTTGGCCAAGGTTTCATTGGGCAGCCAGCCAGTGGGGATGAAGAGGGCGGTGATGAAGCCCCAGGCGATGAAGGCGCCTATGTTGGGCATGACCATATTGGACAGGAAGCGTCCAAAATTCTGTATCTTGACTTTGGTATCCGGTGATAACATGTCGGGACCCCGTTTTAAGCCTGTGTGATTAAAAGTGGTAGTCGGGATGACGAGTTTTGCCGAACTCCCATCCCAGTCGTCTAAGCAACTTCAATCTACCAGCTTGTGATCAAATTAGGCTGAAAACGGGGTGTCTTGTGACCTGGATCTCAAATACCCCGACCTCCCCCCTCCCGGTATAGTGATGACGATCACAGTCAGTCGCTGTATTTCGGCTACATTTCGATCTTCTCGCCTCTGGGTGTCAATTTTTTGTGATTGACGTCTCGTTTTGCGGTTTGCGCAAATACGGTGTCAACGTGACTGTCGTCACAAAACCAAATTTTGCACTCAAATGAGTCATGGTTTGTCGCCTCGTATTCGCAAGTAATGACGATGGATATGCCGCAGTTCATCGTTAATCATCAATGAATCATTTATTTTGTAACCCACTTTCAGTTTTTCCCCCGAGAGGATCGGTTCCGAAAGGGCCTCTTGTGACGCCCGGATGGCGGATCCTGATCCGCTCCCGTCTCGCTCCTCCCTGCCGGTCGCGACGCAGGCAGGGGCCTGCGAGCGGGTCTCCCATCCCGTCTGTCCGCGGAGCGCAGCCATAAAAAAAGCCCGCAGGATGCGGGCTTTTGCAGAGCAGACAAGCAGGGAGATCACTGCGCCTTGGGGGCCTCGTCGGCAGGCGCGGCTTCGGCCTCGCTGGCAGGGGCCACCGGCGCCGGACCCGGCACCAGATCCACCGCCGGCTTGGCGATGAGGGAGCGGGTCTCTTCCACCGCTTCGGTCAGCTTCACCTCGATGATCTGGCCGAGCTCGTAGACCACCTCGGTCTTGTCCAGATAGACGCGGCCGTTGTCCCAGTTGCACTCCAGCCGATCCTTGTTGTCCAGGATATGGCGGGCGGGCATGAAGACCACGGCGCCGTTCTCCTGCAGGCGCAGCTTGAGGCCGGCGCGCATCACGTCGATGATTTCGGCGTTGAACACCTTGTCGGTGCCCGCATCGGCCTTGAGGTAGCGCACATAGAGCCAGTCGCCGATGTCGCGCTCCACCATGCGGTGCAGGCGGCGGCAGGCGGTCAGGTGCTCGGTCAGCTCCAGGCTGGGGCGCTCACCCGGGGTCTTGCCGGCGATAACCGCCTTGAGCAGGCGATGGTTGACCATGTCGCCGTATTTGCGGATGGGGGAGGTCCAGGTGGCGTAGGCATCCAGACCCAGGCCGTAGTGGGCGCCCGGTTCGGCGGACATCAGGGCATAGCTCTGGAAGCGGCGGATCTTGCCGTCCAGCCAGCGGGTGTCCAGGTTGTCTATCCAGCGTCGCAGGGCGCAGAAGCCGGAGAGGCTGGCGATCTCTTCCTTCTCGAACGGGGCCTCGGCGGTCTTGAGCAGCTCGATGGCGCCGTCCAGGGACTCCTCGTCAAAGCCGGTGTGGACGTTGAAGATGCCGTAGCCGACCTCTTTGCCCAGCACGCGGCCGGCGCAGATGTTGGCGGCGATCATCGACTCTTCCACCATGCGGTTGGCGATGCGGCGCGGCTCCACGTGGATGGCAAGCACTTCGCCGTCTTCACCCAGCTCGAAGTCGTAGTCGGGTCTGTCCGGGAACACCAGGGCGTGCTCGGTACGCCACTTGATGCGGGCCTCCGTCATCGCCTTCATCAGGGGCAGCTGGGCCAGGACGCCGGCGTCGATATCCAGCGCTTTGCCGTGCTCGGCCCAGTCGGAGACGTCGTCATAGGTGAGGCGGGCATGGGAGACGATGCGGGCGGCGAAGAACTCGGTCTCCTCCAGCAGCAGGCCGTCCTCGGCGATGAGCAGACGGGCGCACAGGGTGTTGCGCTCCTCGCCCTCTTTCAGGGAGCAGAGCTCGTCGGAGAGGGTGCGCGGGATCATGGGCACGTTGCGCCCCGGCATGTAGACAGTGAAGGCGCGCTGGGCGGCCTCCTTGTCCAGCTCGCTCCCCTCGGCCACATAGGCGGTCGGGTCGGCGATGGCCACCAGCAGCTCCCAGCCGTTCTCCAGCTTGGTGATGGCCAGGGCATCGTCCATGTCCTTGGTCTTGGTACCGTCGATGGTGAAGAAGGGAACCTGGGTCAGATCCCGGCGGGGCAGCTCTTCCTCTTCGATCACCTTCCACTCCGGCAGGTCCGCCGGTTCAATCTGGGCCAGGTTGTGGCGCGCGAGCACCACCCACCAGGGCACGTTGTGATCTTCCTGGGTGGCGATGAGCTGGGTGATCTCGGCGGAGAAGTTGCCGTCCACCAGGGCATGGCGCTTGAGGGTGGCAACCACCCAGTCCCCTTCTTTGAAGGATTTCTCGTCCAGACCCTTCTTGGCGCGGGCCTTGATGGCGTCCTTGATGAGGGGGTGGTCGGGCACCACGTTGAGGCGGTCGCGGAACATCTTGACGCGGCCGACGAAGCGGGTGACGGCCTGCTCCAGCAGGGCATCCGGCTCGGCCACCTCTTTCTCTTTTTCAGTGCGGATCAGGGCGCTCACCCGGTCACCGTGCATCACCTTCTTCATGTAGGGAGGCGGCACGAAATAGCTGGTCTTCTCATCGACCTCCAGGAAGCCGAAGCCCCGATCGGAGGCGCGGATCACACCCTCTTTCTTGGGGATGTTTTCGCGGATTTGTTGCTTGAGCTGGGCCAGCAGCGGATTGTCTTGGAACATAAATGGGGAACCTGAGTGGAGACCTGATGGTTAATCGCCCAGCACTATACGTTTTTACCCCCCCAAAGCCAAGGTGAATGGCCCCCTCAACGGGGTTGCAGTGCCCGTCGCCCCTGCTGGATCAGGCGCTGGGATATCTGCTTGTGCAGCCCCCGCTCCAGCACCCAGCGGTGCCAGTAGAGCTGCTCGACCAGGTGGTGATCCGGGTTGAGATCGAGCAGGCGCCCCTCTTCCAGTTGCTGGCGGATCTGCAATTCCGGGATGAGGCAGCAGGCCAGCCCCTGCTCCGCCATGGCGACGAAGGCCTCGGAGGATCGCACCGTGTGGCAGGGGTAGCCACCGGGGGGGAGGGCGAAATGACGGGCCATGTAGCTGATGTGCATGTCGTCGCGCTGATCGAAGGCCACCGCCGGCGCCTTGGCCAGGGCCGCCGCCGTGAGGCCGTTCGGGAAGTGGCGGGCGACGAAGGCGGGGCTGGCGGTGAGCAGATAGCGCATCTCGCCGAGTTCGTCGACGCAGCAGCCCGCCAGCGGCTGGGGTTGCAGGCTGACGGCGCCGAACGCCTGCCCCTCGCGCACCCGGTCCAGGGTGCGGCTCTCGTCATCCACCAGCAGGTTCAGCTCGATGGGGTATTGCTCCAGCAGTGGCGCCAGGGCGGGCAGGAACCAGGTGGCCAGGCTGTCGGCATTGACGGCGATGCTAACCCGGATGGGGGCCCTGGGCTCGTCGGGGGAGAGCTCGCCGGCCAGCTCCAGCTCCAGCTGGCGCACCTGGCGATAGTGGGCCAGCAGCTTCTGGCCGAGCCCCGTGGCCTGCAGCGGCTGGCTGCGGATGATGAGCGGCTCGGCAAACTGCTGCTCCAGCTGCTTGATACGCTGGGAGATGGCGGACTGGGTGATGTGCAGGCGCTGGGCGGCACGCTCGAAGTTTTGCTCCCGGATCACCGCGTCCAGGGCCAGCAGCAGCTTGTAGTCCAGCGTCTTCATCAGCATTCCTTATGAAAAAAGGGAGTTCAGCAAGAATGCTACTCAAGGGAGCGCCAGAGGACAACCCGACCGCCCCCATGGAGGGGGCCCGTCTCCGGGGCCGCCCCTGTGAGATGTGACAGTAGCCCTGAAATGAGATTCATAAGATACTCATCCAGTCCGTTTTTGCATGGGGTGGAAACGGACCATAGCGAGCGTCTTGAATCCCGGGCCGGTCCCGGGACTTTTTTTGCTCAGATGACGGCGAGCAGAGCATCCCCCGGCGGCCGGTAATGGCCCTGCAGGGGGGCGATGGACGGCGCGGTCGAAACGCTCGTCCAGGTGGAAGCGGATGCCGACCCCGCGCACGGCCCCCAGATCCACCGCCTGGCGATGGCCGAGGCGCTCGATGGGCAGGCCGAGGCGACGGAAGATGCGCTCCACCGGCAGGCTGACCACGGCCACCAGCTCGCGGATCCCCTGCTCCCTGGCGAAGGCCAGCACCTCGCGGAAGATGACGCAGGTGAGTTCGCTGATACCGTTCTCCAGGCGAGGGGCCCGGTCGGCGTCGATGGCGAGGCGGGTCAGCTCCCACACGTCGTTGCCGCGCGGGGGGGCTTCGCCAGCGAGGGCGGTGGGGAAGATGCTGGGCAGCATGTAATCCTGGGCGCAGCTGAGCAGGCGGATGCAGCCGCACAGCCCCTGCTTGTCTTCAATCAGCACCCAGTGGGTGTCGGGCTTGTCGAAGTTGTCCCGCTCCAGGCCACGGCGGGATTCCACGTCCCAACCGAGTCGATCGGAGAAGACGCGGTTGCGAAATCGGTAGAGCTCGTTTTCGACCTCCCATCTGGGGTGTTCTTTCAATTTTCCTTTGAAAACAAGCATTCATGTCTCTCCATTTCATGGTTAGGCGCTATAATCCAAGGCCTTGGCCAGGGGAGGCTTGCCTATGACACGCGACCAACTGCTTGAGTACCTGGAACATTTCACGCTGGTGACCGATGGCAACCGGTTGTCCGAGCTCATCGGCCGCTTCACCCTGGGAATGGGTTACGACTACTACCGCTTCGCCCTCATCCTGCCCATGTCGATGCAAAGGCCCAAGGTGGTGCTGTTCAACCAGTGCCCCGACTCCTGGGTACAGGCCTACACCCTGAACAACATGCTGGCATGCGATCCCATCATCCAGCTCGCCCGCAGGCAGACCCTGCCCATCTACTGGAACCGGCTGGACGAGAAGGCGCGCTTCCTGCAAGAGGGGAGCATGGATGTGATGGGGCTGGCGGCGGAATTCGGGTTGCGCAACGGCATCTCGTTCCCGCTGCACGGGGCGGCGGGGGAGAACGGCATACTCTCTTTCATCACCCGGGAGCGGGCGTCGAGCGATCTGATGCTGGAGTCCTCGCCCATCCTCTCCTGGATGTCCAACTACATCTTCGAGGCGGCGATCCGGATCGTGCGCCAGAGCATGAGGGAGGACGATCCCCAGGAGCCCCTGACGGAGCGGGAGACCGAGTGCCTGTTCTGGGCCAGCGAAGGGAAGACATCGGGGGAGATCGCCTGCATCCTCGGCATCACGGAGCGCACCGTGAACTACCACCTCAATCAGGTCACCCGCAAGACGGGGTCGATGAACCGCTACCAGGCCATCGCCAAGGGGGTGAGCAGCGGCATCCTGCTGCCGAACCTGGAGCAGGTGGTGGTCACCAACTTCCCCTCCCTGCTGCAGTGAATACAGGCCCGGCGGCACCGGCTCGTCGCCTGGCATCCCCTCTGTCGCCATCACCGCTGTCCTGCGCCGTCCCATCCTGCCGCCGATTCTCGGGGCGGGGCTGTGACCCCACAATTGTCAGATCCTGCAATTGACAACCTTCTTTGTGTGGTTTCGGCCCGGTTTTCATCAGTTTTATGAATGCATCAGAAAATGAATGAATTTCTCTGATTACCCGCGCCCCCTTATAGTGCGTTTCTCTCTTTCACAGGAACGCATCCCCATGTTCGCCACTACCCTGCAAGGCTTTACCCTCGGCCTTGCCATGATCATCCCCATCGGTGCCCAGAATGCCTTCGTGCTGAGCCGGGGCATTCACCGCAACCACCACCTGCTGACGGCCACCCTCTGCTGCCTGTGCGATCTCGTGCTGATCGGGATAGGGGTGTTCGGCGGCGCCAATCTGCTGGCGGCCAGCCCGATCGGGCTGGCGCTGCTGACCTGGGGCGGGGTGCTCTTCCTCGGCTGGTTCGGGGTGCGCTCCCTGCGCAGTGCCTGGCGCGGCCAGGAGGCGGCCCTGGCGGACTCGCCCCGGTTGATGGGGGTGAAGAGCGTGCTGGCCATGACCCTCGGAGTGACCCTGCTCAATCCCCACGTCTACCTGGATACCCTGATGCTGCTTGGCTCCTTCGGCAGCCAGTTTGCCGAGGAGCTCAGACCCGCCTTCGCGGCGGGGGCCATGCTGGCTTCTCTGGTCTGGTTCTACGGACTGGCGTTCGGGGCGGCGGCACTCTCCCCCTGGCTTGCCCGGGGCCGGGTGCAGCAAGCCATTGATCTTGTTGTAGGTCTCATCATGCTGGTGCTGGCGGCCAAGCTGGCATTGGGTGCCATATTGGCCTCATGAGGCTATTTTTGTGCCGGGCTTCATAAAAATGAGTCCCGGTGCCATCTGCTGACATATTCGTCTGTTAAATTCCAGGCGCTGGTAAAGCGTTACTCATAATAAAAGGGAAAAAACAGTGAATAACACCATGAAGCTGGGGGCTATTGCCGCCATCGTGCTGCTGTCTGCCTGCAGCAACGAGAATGACAGCAAGGCGCAGCCGGGGACCGTCTCCCTGCGCCTGATCCAGACCTCCGACATCCACTCCAACGTGCTGGGGTACGACTACTACCAGAACAAGGAGGATCGCAAGTTCGGCCTCTCCCGCACCGCCCTGCTGATCCGCGCCGCCCGCGCCGAGAACCCCAACAACCTGCTGCTCGACAACGGTGACCTCATTCAGGGCACGCCGCTGGCGGACTACATCTTCGAACAGTCCGGTGCCGGCTACCTCGAGAAGCAGGCGCACCCGGTGTTCAAGGCGATGAACGAGCTGGGCTACGACGCGGGCAACCTGGGCAACCACGAGTTCAACTACGGCCTGGACTACCTCGGCAAGGTGCTGGCGGGAGCCGACTTCCCCTATGTGAATGCCAACGTGTTCGAGGCGGGGGCCTTCAAGCGCGATGCCAAGGGACAGATTGACTGGAGCGGCAACAAGTTCACCCCCTATCTGCTGCTGGAGCGCGAGGTGACCGATGACAAGGGCCAGCGCCAGCGCGTCAAGGTGGGCATCCTGGGTCTGACCCCGCCCCAGGTGCTGCAGTGGGACAAGCGTCATCTGGAGGGCAAGGTGGTGGTGGCCGACATGGTCGAGACCGCCAATCACTATGTGCCCGAGCTGCGCGCCAAGGGCGCCGACATCGTGGTGGTGGTGGCCCACACCGGCATCAATGCCAGCAGCTACGAGGCCATGATGGAGAACTCCGCCTGGCACCTGGCCAAGGTGAAGGGGGTGGATGCCCTGATGCTGGGCCACGCCCACAAGAACTTCCCGGGTGACTTCCCGGATCTGCCGGAGGTGGACAATAAGGCCGGTACCCTGAGCGGTATTCCCACCGTGATGCCCGGCTACTGGGGCAACCACCTCGGCATCATCGACCTCAAGCTGGAGCAGGTGGACGGCAAGTGGCAGGTGAAGCAGAGCCAGGCCAGCCTGCGCAAGATAGACGCCAGCGAGGGCAGTGCGGTGGATCAGCGGGTGGTGGACCTGGTGCAGGCGGATCACGACGCCACCAACCAGTGGCTGGACGAGCCGCTCGGCAAGATCACCTCCCCCATCCACAGCTTCTTCGCCCTGGTGCAGGACGACCCCTCGGTGCAGCTGGTGAGCGATGCCCAGCGCCGCCACGCGGAGCAGTTGCAACAAGACGGCCTGCTCAAGGAGTCCTACCCCATCCTCTCGGTGGCGGCCCCCTTCCGTGGTGGTCGCAACGGCATCAACGACTTCACCTACGTGGCTCAGGGTGACATCTCCCTGCGCAACGTCTCCGACCTTTACATCTATCCGAACACCCTGCAGGTGGTCGAGGTGAACGGGGCCACCGTCAAGGAGTGGCTGGAGATGAGCGCCGGCCAGTTCAACCAGATCGACACCGGCAAGACCGGGGTGCAGTGGCTGGTGAACGAGAGCTTCCCCACCTACAACTTCGATGTGATTGACGGGGTCAACTACGAGGTGGACATCACCCAGCCGGCCCGCTACAGCAAGGACGGGGTCAAGGTGAGCGACGGCCAGCGCATCAGCGGCCTCACCTTCAACGGCCAGCCCGTGGACCCGGCCCAGAAGTTCTACGTGGTGACCAACAACTACCGCGCCAGCGGCGGCGGCCACTTCCCGGGCATCGACGGCAGCAACATCGTCCATGAAGATCCCTTCGAGACGCGGGAGATCATCGCCCAGTACCTGAAGGCCCAGTCTGCGGACAACCCGGTCGGCTTCAGCCCGGCGGCCAACAACAACTGGCACATGAAGGCCCTACCCGCCAACGTGGACGTGCGCCTCTACTCCTCGCCGACCGACGAGGCCAAGGCCCTGGCGGGGGCGGATCTGTCGTACCAGTCCACCCTGCCGATGGATGACGCCAAGCACCCCGGCTACGCCATCTACCGCCTGATCCGCCAGTAAGGCAGACGCTGGCAGTCAACAAAAAAGCCCTCGCAGTGCGAGCAATGCTGTTCAGATAAGCACATTTTTGACTAATTATTCATAAATGCGACTTGAGTTGGGGGAGCAAGGCTGTTTCCAGTCGATGTTCCTTCAGCCTTTATCCAGCGTGGCTTGCAATAGAAAGAGGGAGGCATCATGCCTCCCTCATTTTTTAGCCCTGATACTACGTGGACTGGAACTCAAATTCTCTTAAGTGAACAGCATTGCTCGCAGTGCGAGGGCTTTTTCATGGGGCGCGGTGCCATCCTGTCCTGTCGTCTGGACTTGCCCGGTCGACGGGGCGGGAGGGCATCAGTAGTAGCCGGGATCGTCCGGATTGGGGCGGGTCTTGAAGCGGCGGTGCAGCCACATGTACTGCTCCGGCGCTTTGCGCACGGCGGCTTCAATCTCGCGGTTGGCGCGGCTGGCATCCGCCATGTCGTCACCGCTCGGGTAGTCCGCGAGCGGGGCCCCGATATGCAGGGTGTAGCCCTCCCGGGTGCGGATGTTGTAGCAGGGCAGGGTGACGGTGTTCTTCACCCGGGCCAGGGTGGCGGTACCCGTGATGGTGGCGGCCTGCTCCACCGCGAAGTAGGGCACGAAGACGCTGGCATGGCTGCCGTAGTCGTGATCCGGTGCATACCAGAGGGCGTCGCCGTTGCGCAGCGCCTTGATCATCCCCTTCACGTCCATCCGGTCCACCAGGTATTTGTTGGAGGCGCAGCGACCGTGGTACTGGGCGTACTCCAGCACCGGATTGGTGTTGGGGCGATAGACGCCGACCCCTGGGCGCACCAGGCCGAAGCAGCGGGCATTGAGTTCAAGGGTGAGGAAGTGGCAGGAGAGCAGCAGCATCCCCTGGCCCTTCTCCATGGCGTTGATGACGTGCTCTTCCCCTTCCACCTTCATCAGGCGGCGCATCCGCCAGTCTGGCCAGAACCAGGCCATGCCCACCTCGAAGATGGCGCAACCCACGCTCTCGAAGTTCTGCACCAGGAGGGCTTCGCGCTCATCCCGGCTGAGCTCGGGCATCGCCAGCTCCAGGTTGCGGCGGGCAATCTTGACGCGGGATTTCAGCAGTTTGCGGGCCAGGGTGCCGAGCTGGCGGCCCAGCCACATCTGGCTGCGCCAGGGCAGCAACACCAGCAGCCAGAGCAGGGAGAGGCCCAGCCAGCTCCCCCAGTAACGGGGATGGAACAGACGGGGTTCGAGGCGGGGAGCGTGTTCTTGGGCCATGAAGAGTCTCTTGTTCGCAAAGGCAAAGGGGGGAGTCCGACCGAACCGGGGGGCCTGTATGGGGTGGCCCGGCGCGGATGCGGTCACTCGCATGTGGAGGATTCTATCCGAAAAGCGGGGGCGGGCGCGAATCGCCGTCATCTGGTCAGAGGGGGCATCAGGGGGCAGGGCCGTGCTTTTTTCACGCCCCGGAAAAGAGTGTGATAAAATCGGCCGCTGAATTTTTCAGGTTTTGAGAGCCGATACAGATGAAAATCACCCTGCCCGAGTTTGAAAAAGCCCGCATCCTGGTCGTTGGCGATGTCATGTTGGATCGCTACTGGCATGGCCCTACCGGCCGGATCTCCCCCGAGGCGCCGGTCCCCGTGGTCAAGGTCGAGCACATCGAGGAGCGTCCGGGTGGCGCCGCCAACGTGGCGCTCAACTCCGCCGCCCTCGGCGCCCAGGCCGTGCTGCTGGGCCTGACCGGTCAGGATGAAGCCGCCGATGCCCTCGCCAGCCAGATGGCCGGGGTCAAGGTGGCTTGTGATTTCGTGCGCCTGACCGACTATCCGACCATCACCAAGCTGCGGGTGCTGTCCCGCAACCAGCAATTGCTGCGCCTCGACTTCGAAGAGGCCTTCCACGACGTGGATGCCAGCCTGCTGATGGGCAAGGTGGAGCAGGCGCTGCCCCAGGCGGACGTGATGATCCTCTCCGACTACGGCAAGGGCGCCCTCAACGATGTGCCCGGCATGATCCGGCGTGCCCGCGCCGCCGGTATCCCCGTGCTGGTCGACCCCAAGGGGACCGATTTCGAGAAGTACCGCGGTGCCACCCTGCTGACCCCCAACATGTCCGAGTTCGAGGCCGTGGTGGGCAAGGTGAAGGGGGAAGAAGACCTGGTCGCCAGGGGGCTGGAGCTGGTCAAGCGCTTCGAGCTGGACGCCCTGCTGGTCACCCGTTCCGAGAACGGCATGACCCTGATCCGCGAAGGGCAGCCCGAGCTGCACCTGCCGGCCCAGGCCCACGAGGTCTATGACGTCACCGGTGCCGGTGACACCGTTATCTCCACCCTGGCGACTTCCCTTGCCGCAGGCAAGAGTCTGGACGAGGCCTGCGCCCTGGCCAACACCGCCGCCGGCATCGTGGTCGGCAAGCTGGGAACCTCCACCGTGAGCCCGGTGGAGCTGGCCAACGCCCTCTACACCGAGCAGGAGACCGGTTTTGGCGTCATGTCCGAGGCCCAGCTCAAGGTGGCCGTCCAGGCCGCCCGTCTGCGCGGCGAGAAGGTGGTGATGACCAACGGCTGCTTCGACATTCTGCACGCGGGTCATGTCTCCTATCTGGCCAATGCGGGCAAGCTGGGGGATCGCCTGATCGTGGCGGTGAACACCGACGAGTCCGTGCGTCGCCTCAAGGGGCCGGGTCGCCCGGTCAACCCGACCGAGCGCCGTATGACGGTGCTGGCGGCCCTGGGTGCCGTGGACTGGGTGGTGCCCTTCTCCGAGGATACTCCGCAGCGTCTGATCGCCGAGATCCTGCCAGACCTCCTGGTCAAGGGGGGCGACTACAAACCCGAAGAGATCGCCGGTTACGCCGAGGTGACCGCCAATGGCGGCGAGGTACGGGTGCTGAACTTCGAGGACGGCTGCTCCACCACCGACATCATCAAGACCATCCGCGAGCGCGGATAAGCGTAAAACCCGGCCAAGGCCGGGTTTTTTGATGGGGCTGCCGGGTCGGTGACATGGCCGCTGCCTGGCAGGCCCCGACCAACGCACTTCCAGCGGCGAACAGAGATGAAAAAGGCGACCCCGGGGTCGCCTTTTCTCATGGTGTGCGCCTGGCTCAGGACTTCTTGGTGACCTGGGCGGCGGGCATCAGACCCTGGTTCACCTCTTCCAGATCCTTCTGCTCCAGGATGCCGGCGGCCTGCTTGAGGGAGAGGATGCTGAGGATGTAGTTGTAGCGGGCCTCGGAGAGCTTCTGCTTGGCCTGATACAGCTTGCGGGTGGAGTCCAGCACGTCGACGATGGTGCGGGTACCCACCTCGTAACCGGCCTCGGTCGCCTTCAGGGCGCTGTCGGCGGAGATGACGGACTGGCTGTAGGCGCGGACCGAGCCGATGCTGGCGTTCACGTTGTTGTAGGAGGAGCGGACCGTGCTCTGTACCGAGCGGAAGCTGCGTTCGAGCTGTTCGCTGGCAGCCACGTAGTTGAACTGTGCCTGCTTGACCTGGGAGGTGGTGGCCCCGCCGGTGTAGATGGGCAGCTTGAAGTTCAGGCCGATGTTGCCCTGATTGCTGTTGCTCTCGGGGTTGCGGATCTCGTCCTTGTAATCGTTGTAACCGGCGTTCAGGCCGGCGCCCAGATCCAGGGTCGGTTCATGACCGGTCTTGGCCAGATCGATCTGCTCCTTGGCGATGTCCTTGCCGATGCGGGCGCTGTGCAGCTCCAGGTTCTTGTCCAGGGCCAGTTCCAGCCACTTGTCGGAGTTGAACGCGGTCTTCTGCGGGCTGAAGCGATCGGTGTTGAGCACGTCCAGTTGACGGTGGTCGATACCGGTCAGCTCGCGCAGGCTCTCGTAGCTGTTGTCCAGGGTGTTCTCGGCATTGATCTCGTCCGCCAGCGCCTGATCGCGCTCGGCCTCGGCCTCGTGCACGTCGGTGATGGCGGTCAGGCCCACTTCGAAGCGCTGCTGGGTCTGTTCAAGCTGACGCTCGACCGCGGTCTTGTTGGCACGCACGAATTCCAGGGTATCCATGGCCTTGAGCACGTCGAAGTAGGCCTGGGCGGTACGCAGCATCAGGTTCTGGTACTCGAGGTTGTAGGCCACGTCGGACTGGGTGGCGCTCTTCTCGGTCAGATCCAGGTTGACCCAGTTGCTGCGACGGTAGATGGATTGATCCAGGGTCACGGAGCCGGTAGCGCCCGTGTTGGTCATGGTGTCGTTCTTGTTTTGCAGGTAGTTCAGGCCGGCGCCCAGGTTGATCTGGGGCAGCAGGGCTGCACGGGATTCGTTGATCTTCTCGAAGGCCTGGTCCCGCTTGGCCTTGGATTCCAGCAGCTGGGTGTCCTTGATCTGGGCCTGTTGGTAAATATCGAGCAGGTTTTCGGCATGAGCGGCGCCGCTCACACCCAGCATCACCATGACTGACAAGAGTGTTCTTTTCATATGATAGTTTTAACCTTTTGTATCAACCCAAAGCTGTCCGCTGGATGAAGGGGGGATTGTCACCGACCAAGCTTGATTTCAGCTTAACCACTCTACTATAAGCAGATTTCATTGCGAACTGTCTCTTTTCCAGCTGCGGAAACGTCAAGGTCCGGGGCGAGTTTTCTCGGCAACGCGCCTAGCCAAATGCCCTGTGGCTGCTAAAATCCTTCCCTCATCGTCGGCGAGAGCGAGTGAATGAATGTTCATTCATGCCCCCGAATATTATGGTCAAACCAAGCCAAGTCAAGCTGGCAGGAGTCTCGAATGTCACAGCAAGCCTTGCCTCAAACCTGCCACTACTCCAGCGATGATGTGAAAATCATTGAAAAATCAGCTGGATATAATGGCTTCTTCAAGGTGAATGTCTACCGCCTGCAACACAGGCTGTTTGCCGGTGGCTGGAACGCCCCCATCGTCCGGGAACTGTTCGAACGTGGCCATGCCGCCGCCCTGCTGCCTTATGATCCGGTGCGGGACGAGATCGTGCTGGTGGAGCAGTTTCGCATCGGTGCCATGGAGACCAGCGCCACCCCCTGGCTGCTGGAGCTGGTGGCCGGCATCATCGATGAAGGGGAGACCGCCGAGGCTGTGGTGCGGCGCGAAGCGGTGGAAGAGGCTGGGATCGAGGTGGGACGCTGCGAACACGCCATCAGCTATCTGGTGAGCCCGGGTGGCAGCACCGAGCGCATCGAGGTGTTCGTGGGCGAGGTGGATGCCAGTCAGGCCAAGGGGATCCACGGTCTGGCGGAAGAGGGGGAAGACATCCGGGTCCACGTGGTGAGCCGCGAGCAGGCCTATGCCTGGCTCAAAGAGGGGCGCATCGACAATGCCGCCTCCGTCATCGCCCTGCAGTGGCTGGCTCTCAATCACGGCGAGCTGCGGGCACGCTGGCTGGCGGGGCGCTGAGGTGACGCTCGTTCAGACCCGGGTCAGGTGCCCTGTGTCCGACTGGAACACTGTGCAGTGGGTCCACCCTTCATGGACCCTGATTGAGGGAGCCGCGACATGTCATTAGTCCAGAGCCCGATGAAGCGCTATGTGCCTGATTTGATGTCCTTGCAGCGTACTTGCGAGGTCAATTACATGGCGCTGATGAAACTGTTGCCGCCCGGCGGCAGCGTGGGTGCCGAGCGCCGCTATCAGGTCGGCAACGGCCTGCAGTTCCAGCTCACGGTGACCGAGGAGAGCCGCTTCACCAGCCAGGTGATCCTGGCCCAGCACAACCCCGAATTGCCGAGCTACTTGCAAGCCCGGATAGAGATTCGTTTGTATCATGATGTGCGAATGGCGGAAGTGTGTGCGGCGCAACAGATTTCAATGTTGCAACCACGTTATGATTATCCCAATCAAAAAATGCATCACAGGGATGAAAAGGAGCAGGTAAATCTATTCTTGGCCGATTGGTTGAGATTTTGTCTCAAACACGGCACCAGCCTGATTAACATCCTCTAGTCGAACCCATAAAAAAGAAGCGTGATTTTGGAAACAGAGCTACCTCAGGCGCCGGACGGCAGTGTGCGCCTGTTACAGATTACCGATACCCATCTCTTCGCCAGTGCAGAGGGGCGGCTGCTGGCCGTACCCACGGCGCAGAGCCTGGCCGCCGTGCTGGAGCGGGTGCAGGCCAACGAGCACCCGTTCGATCTCATCCTCGCCACCGGGGATCTCTCCCAGGATCACAGCCCGGAGTCCTACCAGCGCTTCGCCTCCATGATGGCCCCCCTGGCTCGCCCCATCTACTGGTTGCCCGGCAACCACGACGACGGCCCCCTGATGACCGAATACCTCCATGCGGCCGGCATCAGCGAGGCCAAGCAGCTGGTGGGGGATCACTGGCAGGTGATCCTGCTGGATACCCAGGTGCGCGGCAAACCCCACGGGGTGCTGGGGGATCACCAGCTGGCGGCCCTGGATCAGGCCCTGCGCCAGCATCCCGAGCGCCATGCCCTCATCGCCCTGCACCATCAGGCGGTGCCGGTGGGCTGCGCCTGGCTGGATCAGCACAACCTCAAGAATGCCGACGACCTGTTCGCCGTGCTGGCCCGCCACCCGCAGCAGAAGACCATCCTGTTCGGCCACGTCCATCAGGAGTTTGACGAGGTGCACCACGGAGTGCGGCTCATCGCCAGCCCCTCTACCTGCATCCAGTTCAAGCCGCTCTCCGACGGTTTCGCACTGGACGAATCCGGCCCGGGCTGGCGCTATCTCACCCTGCACCCGGATGGCCGGGTGGCGAGCCAGGTGTGGCGCCTGCCGCTGGGCCAGTTCGTGCCCGACCCCAATGCCACCGGTTACTGAGGGGTTGCCATGAAGCCCGTCCTGCTCTACCTGCACGGTTTCAATTCATCCCCCGGCTCGGCCAAGGCGCAGCAGATGGCGGCCTGGGTGGCAGAGAACAGGCCCGATATCGAGGTGGTGATCCCGGCCCAGCCCAACACCCCGGCCGCCGCCTGGGCTGCCATCGAGCAGGCCATCGCCGACCTGAAGGCCCGCCACGGCAGCGCCCTGCGACTGGGCGCCGTGGGTAGCTCCCTCGGTGGCTTTATGGCGACCCGGGTCAGCGAGCGATACGGTTGCCGCGCCGCCCTCATCAACCCGGCGGTGCGCCCCCACGAGCTGCTCTGCGACTACCTCGGCCCCCAGACCAACCCCTACAGTGGCGAACGCTATGAACTGCTGCCTGTGCACATGGACGAGCTGAGAGCGCTGGCGGTGCCGGTGACTGCTCCCGAGCGGCTCTGGGTGCTGCAACAGCAGGAGGACGAGGTACTCGACTATCGCAAGGCGCTGGACGAATACCGCTTTGCCCGTCTCTCCCTGGAGTGCGGCGGCGATCACGCCTTCACAGGCTTCGAGCGCTACCCCGCCCAGATCGTCCGTTTCCTCGGGCTCTAGCCATGCAACCGCCGTTGGCCGCCTTCCTCGAACAGGTGCTGGCCACGGCCCAGGCGGGGCTCACTTACTCCCGCGATCCCTTCGACATCGCCCGCTTCGAGGCGCTGCGAGCGGCCACGGTAACGCTCATCGCCAGCCAGAGCGAGCTGGCTCCCGACGCCATCGGCGACTGGATTGCCCTCGACAGTGGCTATCCTACCCCCAAGCTCGATGTGCGGGCCTTCATTCAGAACGACGCGGGCCATATCCTGCTGGTGCAGGAGCGCAGTGACGGTTGCTGGACTCTGCCGGGGGGCTGGTGCGACATCGGCGATTCGCCTGCGGACGCCGTGGTGCGGGAAGTGAGCGAGGAGACCGGCCTCGCCTGTCGGGCGGTGCAACTGCTGGCCCTGTTCGACAAGCTCAAGCATCCCCATCCCCCGCAGTTGCCCCACGCCCACAAGGCCTTCTTCCTGTGCGAGGTGACGGGGGGCGCTCTGCTTACCGACACCGATGAAACCAAAGGGGCGGGGTACTTCCCCATCGACGCCTTGCCCGAACTCTCCCGCCACCGGGTGGTGGCGTCCCAGTTGCGCACCCTGCATGACCATCTGTCGCAGGGGCGGGGGGATACCCTGTTCGATTAACCGGTTCGCAGCCTGACACTGCGGCAAGGAGGCAGCATGATCACACGCATCGGCAATACCCCCATCCAGAAGAAACACAAGGCGAGCTGCCACTGCGGCGCCGTGGTGCTGGAGCTGACCCTGCCGGATGGCGTGGTGGACCCGCGCCGCTGCGACTGCTCCTTCTGTCGGCGGCGAGGGGCCATCGTCGCCTCGGTGCCGCGCTCCGGCATCCGCATCCTGCAAGGGGAGGCGGCGCTTCGCTGCTACCAGTTCAACACCCGCACCGCGAAACACTACTTTTGCAGCGTCTGCGGCATCTACACCCATCACCAGCGCCGATCCAATCCGGCGGAATATGGCTACAACCTCGCCTGTCTGGAGGGGGTCAACCCGTTCGATCTGGGAGAGGTGCCGACCCGCGACGGGGTGCATCACCCGGCAGATACCGATGCCGATTGAACGCGAGGTGACTGCACCGACGGGTGGCGGGGAGGACGGGCGAGGCGTTGTCGTGCCACTCCCGTGACGACACCTCAGGGGGTCATCTGCTTGTGTAGCCCCCGCCACGGCTGTGTTAACCTTGCCCTGTCCGTCTCCCGGCGGACCCCGGCCTCTCTCTTCATTCCATCTCTGCCAACAGGGGGCACACCCGTGACGACTGCTTCAGCGCTGCCGGATCTGATCCTCGGGGCCTCGCTCTACTTTCCGCCCCTGTTCAAGGCTGTGCTGCTCGGCCTGCTGGGCTGGCTGCCGCTGCACCATCTGCTGCGGGACTGGCTCTACGGCGGCGAGGTCTGGCACCCCCTGCTGATGGATCTCTCCCTCTTCATCCTCGCCGTCAGCGGCGCCCTATGGATATTGCTACATGGCTAAATCACCCCTTGCGACCCTCAAATACTTCTCCACCCTGCTGGTCTTTGCCCTGGCGCTGGTGTCGCTCTGGTGGCTGTGGAACGACTACATGCAGGGTCCCTGGACCCGGGATGGCAAGGTGCGGGCCGAGCTGGTCAGCATCACGCCCCAGGTGTCGGGCAAGATCGTCAGGATAGGGTCAAGGACAACCAGCTGGTGAAGGCGGGGGACCTGCTCTTTACCCTGGATCCCGAGCCCTATCGCATCGCGCTGGACAACGCCAGCGCGGCCCTGGCCAAGGCCAGGTCGGATCTCGACAAGGCGGAGCACGAGGCGAACCGTCGCCAGAGCCTCTCCCGCACCGTCATCTCCGCCGAGGCGGTGGATGAATCCAGGCTCAATGCCCAGGCGATGAAGGCGGCTTATGAGGTGGCCCAGGCCAATCTGGAGCAGGCCAGATGGTCCCTTGCCCGGACCGAGGTCCATGCCGCGAGCGACGGCTACATCACCAATCTGCAGGCCAGGGTCGGCAACTACGCCACCGCCGGGGTGCCCCTGGTGGCCCTGATAGACACCCACTCCTTCTATGTGCAGGGCTATTTCGAAGAGACCAAGCTCAGGCACATCGCCCCCGGCAAACCGGCCGAGGTGGTGCTCTACAGCGGGGATCGGGTACTCAGGGGGGAGGTGGAAAGCATAGGGCGCGCCATTCACGATCAGAGCCTGGAAGGCAGCGAGGGGCTGCTGCTCGACGTCAAGCCGAACGTGCCCTGGGTGCGTCTGGCCCAGCGGGTGCCGGTGCGGATCAGGCTGCTGGCGATTCCCCCGGATCTGGTCTTGATCGCGGGCACGACCTGTACCATCACCATAGGGGACTAGAGTGATCCCCTCGCTCTGGCGCCAGACCCCCTGGGGCAAGGCCAACGGCGGCCAGTGGCGCTACGCCCTGCGCAATGCCCTGGCCATGTGCCTGTCGCTCTGGCTGGCGTTCGTGCTGCAACTCGACTCTCCCTACTGGGCCATGACCTCCGCCGCCGTGGTGAGCTTTCCCACCGTGGGGGGCGTCATCAGCAAGAGCCTGGGGCGGGTGGTGGGCAGCCTCATCGGCGCCATGGCGGCGGTGATGATCACCGGCCTTGGCATCGGTGATCCCTGGCTCTTCAGCCTGCTTATCGCCCTCTGGCTGGGGGGTTGCACCTACATCTCCAACCACCATCAGAACAACGTCTCCTACGGTTTCGCCCTGGCGGGCTATACCGCCGCCATCATCGCCTTCTCCTGCGTCAACCTGACCGACCCGCAACATATCTTCGACATCGCCCAGGCCCGGGTGAGCGAGGTGATCGTCGGCATCCTCTGCGGCGGCCTGATGATGATGATCCTGCCGAGTTTCTCCGATGGCGAGACCCTGCTGGACTCCCTTGGCAAGAGCCAGACCCGGCTGCTGGAACATGCCCAGCTGCTCTGGCTCGGGGAGACGGGCGCCGATGTGCGCACCGCCCACGAGGGGGTGATCGGTCAGATCCTCACCCTGAACGTGCTGCGCATCCAGGCAGTTTGGAGCCACCACCGCCTGCGTCGCCACAACCAGTTGCTGAACTATCTGCTCCATCGCCAGCTGAGGATGGTCAGCCTCATCTCGGGGCTGCGCCGCATGCTGCAACACTGGCCAGAGGACGCCGTCGACCCGGCCCCCATGCTGGCCGCCGTGCTGCGGGAGCTGGGACAGGGGGGGCTGCGACAAGCTGCGCATTGCCCGCCTGATGGCGCCCTTCGTGGCCCGTTCGGGGGATGATTATCGCTGTCAGGCCTTCTGGCTGCGGCTGCGCCACTTCTGCTGGAGCTACCTGGAGTGTCAGCGCTGGCTGGAAAGGCTGGCCCGACACGATGGCCAGGAGTGGCCGGCGCCGCCGCGCCACAGCTCTCTGACCAGCCACACCGACGGCCTGGAGGCGGCCTATAACGGGGGGCGTACCTTCCTCTGCGTGATGCTGGGCTGCACCTTCTGGATCCACAGCCAGTGGGATGCGGGCGCCGCGGCCCTGACCCTGCTCGCCATCTGCTGCGTGCTCTATTCCGCCACCCCGGCCCCGGCGAAGGGGGCCCAGACCATGCTCAAGGCCATCGTGCTGCTCAGCTTTATCTGCTTCGGGGTCAAGTTCGGGCTGATGATCCGCATCGACGACTTCTGGATCTTCTGCGCCCTGCTGTTCCCCGCCCTCATCACCCTGCAACTGCTGAAATTGCAGCGCCCCCAGGGGGCGGCGCTCTGGGGCCAGCTCATCGTGCTGCTCGGCTCCTTCCTCGCCATCACCAATCCGCCGAGCTACGACTACCTCGCCTTCGTCAACAGCAGCCTTGCCCAGGCACTGGGGGTGATGAGCGCAGGGCTGGCGTTCCAGCTCCTGAGGCCCAGCTCGGATCGGCGCAAGAGCCGCCGCCTGATGCATCGTCTGCGGCGGGATTTCGTGGACCAGCTGGCCCCGGCCCCGCATCAGAGCGAGGGGGAGTTTGAATCCCGGGTCTATCACGCGGTGAGCCAGCTCAGCCAGAGTCAGGATCAGGGGGCCCGGCTCTGGGTGCTGCGCTGGGGCGTGGTGCTGCTCAATTGCAGCCACATCGTCTGGCAGCTCAGGCTCTGGCGCAGCCGGGATCCGGCCCTCTATCTGGTGCGGGACGGCTGTCTGCGCTGCCTGAAAGGGATTCTGACCGAAGGGGGCGTGCAGCACGAGACCCTGGGGCGCACCCTGGCGGAGCTGGACCGCATCAGCCTGGGGCTGGGGGAACATGCAGACCCGGCGGCCCGGGCTCTGGCGGGGCTGGTGTGGCGACTCCACTGCTCCCTCTCCCAGCTTGTGCAGGCCCTGCCCGGGGAACCCGCCTGATCCCGGGCAGGGAGGCCGGAGCCCCTCTGGATCACCCTTTGCCACAGACGAGTTTGTCCCAGCCCCGCTCAGCGAGTAAGATTCTCCCCAAACGTCAATTCGCAAGGCCCTCCATGTCCACTCAATACAATGCGGATGCCATTGAGGTCCTCAATGGCCTTGAACCGGTGCGTCGCCGCCCCGGCATGTACACCGACACCACCCGGCCCAATCACCTCGGCCAGGAGGTCATCGACAACAGCGTCGACGAGGCGCTGGCGGGTCACGCCCGCAATCTGGAGGTGATCCTGTACGAGGATCAGTCCCTCGAGGTGATCGACGACGGTCGCGGCATGCCGGTGGACATCCACCCGGAGGAAGGGGTCTCCGGCGTTGAGCTGATCCTCTGCAAGCTGCACGCGGGGGGCAAGTTCTCCAACAAGAACTATCAGTTCTCCGGTGGCTTGCACGGGGTGGGGATCTCCGTGGTGAACGCCCTCTCCGATCGGGTCGAGGTGACGGTGCGCCGGGACGGCCAGGTCTATGACATCGCCTTCGAGCGGGGCGAGAAAGTGCAGGAGCTGACCATCACCGGCACCTGCGGACGCCGCAACACCGGCACCCGGGTGCACTTCTGGCCAGAGGCGCGCTACTTCGATTCGCCGCGCTTCTCGGTCTCCAAGCTCGAGCACCTGCTCAAAGCCAAGGCCGTGCTCTGCCCGGGCCTCACCATCAAGTTCCTCGACAAGAACACCGGCATCAAGCTGGAGTGGTGCTACGAAGACGGCCTCAAGGATTACCTCATCGATGCGGTCAAGCAGTTCACCTGCCTGCCGGAGCAGCCCTTCGTCGGCTCTTTCAGCTCCGAGCAGTCGGCGGTGGACTGGGCCCTGTGCTGGTTGCCGGAAGGGGGCGAATGCCTCGCCGAATCCTATGTGAACCTCATTCCCACCGCGCTCGGTGGCACCCATGTCAACGGCCTGCGCCAGGGGCTGCTCGACGCCATGCGCGAGTTCTGCGAGTTCCGCAACCTCTTGCCCCGCGGGGTCAAGCTGACCCCGGAAGACATCTGGGATCGCTGCGCCTACATCCTCTCCATCAAGATGCAGGACCCGCAGTTTGCAGGGCAGACCAAGGAGCGACTGTCGTCCCGCCAGAGCTCGGCCTTCGTGTCGGGCGTGGTGAAGGATGCCTTCAGCCTCTATCTGAACAGCAACACTGAGCTGGCCGAACAGCTGGCGGAGCTCTGCATCTCCAGCGCCCAGCGCCGGATGCGCGCCGCCAAGACGGTGGTGCGCAAGAAGATAACCCAGGGCCCGGCCCTGCCCGGCAAGCTGACCGACTGCGGCTGCGCCGACCCCATGCAGGGGGAGCTCTTCCTGGTGGAGGGTGACTCCGCAGGCGGCAGTGCCAAGCAGGCGCGCGACCGCGAGTTTCAGGCCATCATGCCGCTTCGCGGCAAGATCCTGAACACCTGGGAGGTGGAAGCCGGTCAGGTGCTCGCCTCGCAAGAAGTGCACGACATCTCGGTGGCCATCGGGCTTGACCCCGACTCCGACGATCTCAGTGGCCTGCGCTATGGCAAGGTGTGCATCCTGGCGGATGCGGACTCGGACGGTCTGCACATCGCCACCCTGCTCTGCGCCCTCTTTGTGAAGCACTTCCGCACGCTGGTGGAGAAGGGCCATGTCTATGTGGCCATGCCGCCCCTCTATCGTATCGACATCGGCAAGGAGGTCTTCTACGCCCTCGACGAGGACGAGAAGAACGGCGTGCTGCAGCGGGTCGAGGCCGAGAAGAAGAAGGGCAAGGTGATGGTGACGCGATTCAAGGGGCTGGGCGAGATGAACCCCAAGCAGTTGCGGGAAACCACCATGGATCCGAACACCCGCCGCCTGGTGCAGCTCACCATGGGCGAGGCCGGGGAGGAGGGGGACGAGACCCTGCAACTGATGGACATGTTGCTGGCCAAGAAGCGCGCCGGTGATCGCCGTGAGTGGCTGGAAGAGAAGGGCAACCTCGCCATCATCTAAAGCGAGTCGCAAGTACCCCACCCCTCCCCTTCGCAAGGGGAGGGGGCCAAGCCTCTCCTCCCCCTCATGGAGGGGGAGGTTGGGAGGGGGTCTTGTGATTCACCGTCGGCCCCCTGCCGACCCGCATTTCCGGCGTGCCCTCTGAGGGCGCGCCATAGCAAGAGAACAACCTTATGAGTGATGCTATCGAGCTCAGTCTGTTGGATGAAGTAGAGCGCCAACCAGCTCCCGAACCGAAAGAGATAATCACATGAGTGATGCCATCGAGCTCAGTCTGGACGGGGTAGAGCGCCAGCCAATGCGCACCTTTACCGAGCAGGCTTACTTGAACTACTCCATGTACGTCATCATGGATCGGGCCTTGCCGCATATCGGCGACGGCCTCAAGCCCGTGCAGCGGCGCATCATCTACGCCATGAGCGAGCTGGGTCTGTCGGCCCTCTCCAAGCACAAGAAGTCCGCCCGTACCGTGGGTGACGTGCTGGGTAAATATCACCCCCATGGCGACATCGCCTGTTACGAAGCCATGGTGCTGATGGCCCAGCCCTTCTCCTACCGCTACCCGCTGGTGGACGGTCAGGGCAACTGGGGGGCGCCGGACGATCCCAAATCCTTTGCCGCCATGCGTTATACCGAGGCGCGGCTGTCGCGCTTCTCCGAGCTGCTGCTCTCCGAGCTCGGCCAGGGCACGGTGGAGTGGACGCCGAACTTCGACGGCACCATGAAAGAGCCCGTGGTGCTACCCGCCCGCCTGCCCCACATCCTGCTCAACGGGGTGACCGGTATTGCGGTGGGGATGGCGACAGATATCCCGCCCCACAACGCGCGGGAAGTGGCCCACGCCTGCGTGGAGCTTTTGGATAACCCCAATGCCGGCCTGGATGCCCTGATGGCCCATGTGCAGGGGCCGGATTATCCGACCAACGCCGAGATCATCACGCCCCGCGACGATATCCGCAAAATCTACGAGACCGGCAAGGGCTCCATCAAGCAGCGGGCGGTGTGGAGCGAGGAGGATGGCGACATCGTCATCACGGCGCTGCCTCATCAGGCCTCCGGCGCCAAGATCATGGAGCAGATTGCCGCCCAGATGGTGGCCAAGAAGCTGCCCATGGTGACCGATCTGCGGGATGAATCGGACCACGAGAACCCGACCCGTCTGGTGATCGTGCCGCGCTCCAACCGGGTGGACGTAGAGGGGCTGATGGCCCACCTGTTCGCCACCACGGACTTGGAGAAGAACTACCGGGTCAACCTCAACATCCTGGGTCTGGACAACCGGCCCCAGGTGAAAGACCTCAAGACCATCCTCACCGAGTGGCTGAGTTTTCGCCGCGAGACGGTGCGCCGCCGCCTGCAGTATCGCCTCGACAAGGTGCTGGCTCGCCTGCACATCCTCGAAGGCTTGCTGATCGCCTACCTCAACATCGACGAGGTGATCGAGATCATCCGCACCGAGGAGGAGCCGGGCCGGGTGATGATGGAGCGTTTCAATATCAGCGAGACCCAGGCCGAGGCGATCCTCGAGCTCAAACTGCGCCACCTGGCCAAGCTCGAAGAGTTCAAGCTGCGCGCCGAACAGAATGAGCTGGCGGAAGAGCGCGACAAGCTGGAACTGATCCTGGGTTCCGAGCGCCGTCTCAGCACATTGCTCAAGAAAGAGATCCTGGCGGACGCCGAGAAGTACGGCGACGATCGCCGCACCCCGCTGGTGGAGCGCGCCACCGCCGTGGCGCTGACCGAGAAGGAGCTCACCCCGAGTGAGCCGGTGACCGTGATCCTCTCCGACAAGGGTTGGGTGCGCGCCGCCAAGGGTCACGACGTGGATGTGGAGGGCCTCTCCTACAAGGCGGGGGACGGTTATCTGGCCCACGCCCATGGCCGCAGCAATCAGCAGGCGGTGTTCCTCTCCACCCTGGGGAGAACCTACTCGCTGGAGGCGCATACTCTGCCGTCGGCCCGCAGTCAGGGCGAGCCACTCACCGGTCGCTTTGCGCTGGGGGCCGGCGAAGAGGTGCGTCATCTGGTGATGGGGAACGAAGGCGAGCCGTACCTCATCTGTTCTGACGCCGGCTACGGCTTCGTCTGCAAATATGACGACCTGATCGGTAAGAACAAGAACGGCAAGGCGCTGCTCACCGTGCCGGAAGGGGGCATTGTCATGGCGCCCCAGAGGATAGGCGCGCCGGACACGGATCTCTGCATGGCCATCTCCAACGAGGGGCGGATGCTGCTGTTCCCGCTCAACACCCTGCCGGTACTCGGCAAGGGCAAGGGCAACAAGCTCATCAGTATCCCGTCGGCACGGGTGAAGGCGCGGGAGGAGTTTGTGGTGATGGCGGCCATTATCCCGCAGGGCCAGTCGGTCACCCTGTTTGCTGGCAAGCGCAAGCTGACCCTCAAGCCGTCTGACCTTGACTACTACCGCGGCGAGCGCGGCCGCCGCGGCGCCAAGCTGCCCCGCGGTCTGCAGCGCGTCGATCGCATCGAGATTGAACCCGTCGCCGGCGCCGAGCCGGCAGCCGGGGAAAATCAGGAAGGGTAATTTGTATGGAGATGGTATTCACCTGACAGTTGCCCACAAAAGGGAGTGGTCATACGGCTTCAAACCGGATAACAAAACGGTACCCCTACCGTGTTATCCGGAGTCACCGTATGACCACCAACGAGAAAGTAGCACGTCGTAAACTCAGCCTGCTAGAGCTCGCCAAAGAGCTCAATAACGTCAGCAAAGCCTGCAAGCTCATCGGCTACAGCCGCCAGCAGTTCTACGAGATTCGCCGTAACTACCAGACCTATGGGGCTGAGGGCTTGCTCGACAAACTCCCCGGCTGTAAAGGGGCGCATCCCAACCGGGTCGCTCCCGAGATTGAACAGGCTATCCTCGATTACTCCCTCACCAGACCAACCCATGGCCCGCTGCGGGTCGCGCAAGAACTGGCTCTGCAAGGCATCAACGTCAGTGCGGGCGGTGTGCGTGGCGTGTGGCAACGTCACGACTTGCTCTCCAAGCATGACCGCTTGTTGCGCCTTGAGAAAACCCATAGGGAACAGACGATTGAGCTCAATGACGAGCAGATCCGCCTGCTCGAGCGCTTCAGCCCCGAGTTTCGCGAACGCCAAATTGAGGTTCACTACACCGGGGAACTGGTGGCGGTCGACACCTTCTTCGTCGGCGCACTCAAGGGGGTGGGCAAGGTGTATCTGCAAACCGTACTGGACTGCTACAGCCGCCACGCCTGGGGACGGCTCTACACCAGCAAGCTGCCGGTGACCTCGGTCCATGTGCTCAACGAAACGGTCCTGCCGTTCTTCGAGGCTCACGAGGCGCGGGTCTATACCATCCTGTCGGACAACGGGCGCGAGTTCTGCGGGCGCCCTGACCATCACCCCTACGAGCTGTTCCTGCAACTGGAGGGGATTGAGCACCGGACCACCAAGGTACGCAGGCCGCAGAGCAACGGCTTTATCGAGCGGCTACATCGCACCCTGCTGGATGAACACTTCCGTATCAAGGGGAGGACGATCTGGTATGAATCAGTGGAGCAGATGCAGACAGACCTGGACAGCTATCTGGATCACTACAACACCCAGCGGCCACATCAGGGCAGGATGATGGAGGGTCAAACCCCCTACAGCATGTTCAAAAAGGGTCTGAAATTGATACCGAAGGAAGTGCGCACTAAAGTAGCGTAAACAAGACACCGGTTTGAGGCCGGTGTCAGGTGATAACTAGATCTGTACAGGTAATTAATAGAGAAGGGAGCGAATAAATCGCTCCCTTTTATAATTTATTTCTAGTAGTTAATGGATTCATAAATCCAACCTACAAAATTAAATCATGGCATGACCGCCTCAAACTCTGCTCTCTCAACAAAATATTGGTGAGCAGTCACATCGAATAAAATTTCAACTAAATAACTGATCCCAATAGTGCTACACCTTCGCTGTGCCATAGCCATTCCCCGGGAAAGGAGACACGGTATCCATG
>NZ_JAPCIQ010000039.1:0-35080 GCF_027707405.1 Aeromonas sp. QDB68
GCCTTGCCCCCTCAACTCAAATCCAATTTATGAATAATCAGTCAAAAAAGTGCTTATCTGAACAGCATTGCGGCAGTGCCGGGCTTTTTGCTGCGGGAGTCAGCACATCACAGGATGATGTCGCGTACCACGCTGTCCTTGCGATCCAGGAAGTGGATCGACTTGATGCGACGGCATGAGAGTTCGCGACTTGCCGCCACCGCCATCCTCCTGCTTACAGGATGATGTCGCGTACCACGCTGTCCTTGCGATCCAGGAAGTGGATCGACTTGATACGACGTATGGTGCGCGATTTACCGCGGATCAGCAGGGTCTCGGTGGTCGCCATGACGCCGTCGCTGGTGATCCCTTCCAGCAGATCACCCTTGGTGATGCCGGTGGCCGAGAAGATGACGTTGTCATTCTTGGCCAGATCTTCGAGCTTGAGCACCTTGCTCACGTCGATGCCCAGCTCCTCGCAGCGCGCGATCTCCTGTTCACCCAGGGCGCGAACCTCGGGGCTGTCACCCTTGACCTGGTGGCGGGGGATCAGACGAGCCTGCATGTCGCCGTCCAGGGCGCGGATCACCGCGGCGGAGATCACCCCTTCCGGCGCGCCACCGATGCCGTAGAGCATGTCCACTTCGCTGTCCGGCAGACAGGTGAGGATGGAAGCGGCCACGTCACCGTCGGGAATGGCGAACACCCGCACCCCCAGGCCCTGCATCTCCTTGATCGCCTTGTCATGACGCGGCTTGGCCAGGGTGATGACGGTCAGACGGGAGAGGGGCTTGCCGAGCGCCTTGGCCACGGCCTTGAGGTTCAGCTCCAGGGCCTGATCGAGATCGATGGCGCCTCTCGCCTTGGGGCCCACGATCAGCTTTTCCATGTACATGTCGGGGGCCTTGAGGAAGGATCCCTTGTCGCCCACCGCCAGCACGGCCAGGGCATTGGCCTGACCCATGGCAGTCATGCGGGTCCCCTCGATGGGGTCGACCGCGATGTCCACGGCGTCGCCCTGACCCGTGCCCACCTTCTCGCCGATGTAGAGCATGGGGGCTTCGTCAATCTCCCCTTCGCCGATCACAATCTCGCCATCGATCTGGATCTGATTGAGGATGTGACGCATGGCCGCCACGGCCGCGCCATCGGCGATATTCTTGTCACCACGTCCGAGCCACTTGTAGCCAGCCAGTGCAGCCGCTTCCGTCACTCGGGAAAATTCGATTGCCAGTTCACGTCTCATCGCATATCCAACCTTAGGAGCTCGAAAACGGGCGGCATTCTACCACAAGGGCAAACCTTTGCGCGTAAAAGTGGCGACCAGCCACATAAATCCCGGTTTTCATCCCGCTGACATGGAACCGACACGGTTTGTTCATTGCACGGTCACCCGACTGTCATCTGTCACTTCTAGCATGGCCCCGTCTTTTAAAACAAAAGCTTGCAACACAAGGGATCATGATGAAAAAGCTGACAGTAGTAGCATTGGCTCTTACCGCCGCCTTCCAGGCTCAAGCCGTTGAAGTGTACAAAAACGAGAGCACCCTGCTCGACCTCTACGGCCGCATCTACGCCGGCCAGTTCTTCGGCGAGAAGAAAGAGCTGGACGCCAACGGTGACATCAAAAACGAATACAGCGACAAGCAGGGGGCCAACCAGTTTGTCCGTCTGGGCGCCAAGGTAGAGAGCGAGATCAACCCGGGTCTCAAGGCGCTGGCCCAGTACGAACTGCAGATGTACATCAACGACAGCGAGAAGACCGTCAGCGAGAACTCCGACAACCTGCGTACCCGTCTGGCGTTCGCCGGTGTCGGCGCCAACTGGGGGACCGTCACCTTCGGTCGCCAGAAGGGGGCTCCTGGCTTCCTGGCGGACTGGACTGACGTCTCCCTCTCCGACGGTTACGGCAACGAGGCACTGGGCGCCAAGACCGACACCTTCGCCACCAACCGCGCCGGCTCCGTGCTGAAGTACTCCGGCCTGTTCAACGGTTTCCAGGTAGATACCAGCTACAAGTTCGATGGCGGTGACACCGAAGAGACCTCCAGCAAGGACAGCGATGCCGCCTACGGTGCCGCCGTGGCCTACACCTTCCCGTTCAACCTCTCCCTGGGGACCGCCTACAACGTGGGCATCCGCGACAAGAGCGGTGAAGAGGATGCCAAGCTGTGGCTGCTCTCCGCCAAGTACGACAACAAGGCCCTCTACGCCGCCCTGAGCTATGCCGACGGCAGCGACTTCCTGGCCACCGGCAAGGATCACACCGGCTGGGAAGGGGCGCTGGGTTACAACTTCGAGAGCGGCTTCGGCCTGATGGCCCTGTGGAACAAGCAGAAGGTGGAGCAGGCTGGCAAGTCTGACTACGACTCCATCGACTACTACACCCTGGGTGCCCAGTACAAGTTCAACAAGAACCTGCGCGTCATCGGCGAGTACCGCATCAACAACCTCGACAGCCATGACAGCGGCAAGCTCAACACCAAGGATGACTTCCAGCTGGCGGCCCGCTACGACTTCTAAGTCGGCAACCACCTGACGACACGGCGCGCAGAGCACTCTGCGCGCCGTTTTTTATTGCGTCAGGCCAGGGATTTGTACGCCGACACCAGCAACAGCATGGGGCGCTCCGCCTCCTCCGCCAGGGCCGGGTTGGCCGCAATCTGCGCCGCCGTCGGCCCCCACTCCTCCACGCGGCGGATCTGGAACCCGGCGGCGACAAGGGCATTGAGGTAGGTGCCCAGGGTGCGGTGATACTTGATCACCCCCTCCGCCAGCCAGTTGCTGACCCGCTTGCCCTCCGCCTGATAGCCGTTGACGGGCCAGGAGCGGCGTCCCTCTGCATCCACCAGCCAGCCCTGCGGCTGCGGGCAGGTGAAGATGGGGTGCTCCACCGAGAACACCAGGCTGCCGCCAGCCACCAGCGCACGGTGGATCTCCGCAAACAGCGGCGCCACCTCGGGCAGGTAGTGCAGCGCCAAGGAGCTGTAAATGAGATCGAAAGGCTCATCGGACAGCGCAAGACCGTCCAGATCCCCCTGCCGATAGCGGATGGCCTCATCCCGGGTCAGCTCGGCGGCACGGGCCAGCATCTTCGCGGAGAGATCGATACCGACCACATCGGCAGCCCCGAGATCTCTGGCTGCCCGGCAGAACCAGCCATAACCGCAGCCCAGATCCAGCACCCGCTTGCCGGCAAGATCCGGCAGCATGGCGTGCAGCGCCGGCCACTCCGGCGCCCCCGCCAGCCCGTGAAAGGAGCGTGGCAGTTGGGCATAGCCCTCAAAAAACCCTGGTTCGTCATAGATATTTTGTGACATTGCACTGTTTCCTCTTGAAGATGGTCAGCCTCTCTGGCCGACGACCCGGCCCTTGCCAAGCATACCCGTCGGTCATGACAGACCATAAAAAAAGCAGAGACCCGGGCGGGCCTCTGCTCTGTCTCGCACCCGCAGCCTGGCTGCGGGACAACAAAAAAGGCCATAGACGAGGCAACGTCTATGGCCTTGGTTCAGTCGTGCATCAAGGTCACGGCTCCCGCGAGGTAGCGAGATCCGGTCGTCACTGCACGATGAATGGATGGGAGCTCTGGGCCTCCACCGGCTCCGGACAATGCTTCATCGTGCGCATCTGTACGGAGTTCATTCGGGTCACTCGCTGATCCGAAGCATAAAGGGTCATGTCACTCACCCGGCCGGGCCGGTTCCATCAACACATTGAAAAATCTGGTGCCACTCTAGGGGCCAGGAGTCTCAGAGGCAAGCCCGGCAGATCATGTTTGCCGACCCTCTCACCCCAGCTTCTTCTGCCAGAACAGGGCCCGGCCCACCTCGGGATCGAGCTCATAACCCGCAAAGCCGCTGGCGCGATAGGCAGCCTGCGCCACCTTGTTCCCCTCCAGCACCTCCAGGGTCAGCTTGCAGCAACCGAGTTCCCGGGCGAGCCGCTCCGCCTCCGCCAACAGCCGCTTGCCGATGCCCTGGCCGCGATGGGCAGGGTGCACCGCCATGTCGTGGATATTGAGCAGCGGCTGACAGGCGAAGGTCGAGAAGCCCTCGAAGCAGGTGGCAACGCCAGCGGGCTCCCCATCGACCCAAGCCAGCAGCACATGGGCACCGGGTCGCGCGGCCAGGGCTTCGGCCAGATTCGCCTTCACCTCGTCCGCCAGTGCATTGCCGCCCCCCATCTCGTCCCTGGCGTATTCGTCCAGCATCGCGATCAGCGCCTCGCCGTGGCGAGGGTTGTGCAGATCCGCCCTGATGATCTCGACCATGTTTCTCTCCCTGTGTGTTCCGGATGGTGCGCCAAGGCGCGAGGCCACCATGGTAGCGTCCCCTCCGAACCGAACCAAGGCTCCCCCGGCCTTTTCCCCGAGATTCCAGCCCCCTCAGTGCCTGCCCGCCAATGATCTCTTTTTCTTGCATCTTCTCCTTGCAAGGCAAATGAAAATCAATATCATTAGCAACCTCTCGCGATGAGAGAAATCAATAATTACAAATAAATCAACAAGTTCAGGCCGATTGGTCGACAAAGAGTCACACCCAGATGAACCATTCCAACCCCACGCGCGCCTTGCTGGGCGTCGCCTTGCTGGCGGTTTGCACCAGCCCCCGTGCCGAAGACGAAACCCTGACCGTGGTCGGCAAACGCAGCCAACATGAAGAGGTCGCCACCGCGACCCGTACCGCCACCCCGGCCAAGCTGGTGCCCCAGAGCATCGAGAGCGTCAAGGCAAGCGAGCTGACCGCCTTCGGCCAGCCCACCCTGAGTGAAGCCCTGACCGGCATCCCTGGCGTCAACGCCAGCGGCGACACCCGCTTTGACGGCGTCACCATCCGCGGTTTCAGCGCCAGCAACGACTTCTACCTCGACGGCCTGCGCGATGACATGCAATACACCCGCGACCTTGGCAACATCGAACGGGTCGAAGTGCTCAAGGGCCCCGCCGCCGTGCTCTACGGCCGTGGCAGCACGGGCGGCATCGTCAACCGGGTCAGCAAGGTTCCCCAGAAGGGGCAGGCCTCCAGCGTCAGCGCCCAGGTCGGCAGCTTCGACAGCCGACGCTTCGCCGCCGACCTCAACGGCGAGGCAGGAGAGCGGGTACAGGTGCGCCTGAACCTGGCCCAGGAAGACAAAGACAGCTTTCGCGACGACGTGACCAGCAAGCGCACCCTGCTGGCCCCCTCCGTCAACTGGGAGATCACCGACACCCTGAACTGGCTGGTGCAATACGAGCGCAACGAGCACGATCGCACCCCGGATCGCGGCATTCCCGGCGTCGATGGTCGCCCGGCGGATGTCCCCATCGAGAGCGTCTACAGCGACACACGCCGCGACTTCATCGACGATGTGGCCCAGTCCACCCGCTCCCGCTTCACCTGGGACATCAACGATCAGTGGCAACTGCGCCAGCAGCTCGGCTACACCACCCTCGACAGCCAGTTCGACAATACCTATGTCACCAGCGTCAAGGGTGACAAGGTGACCCGCGCCCGCTGGCAGCAGGATCTCAAGGCCAGCAGCCTCACCAGCAACACCGAGGCGGAAGGCCAGCTGCAAACCGGCCCCATCGCCCATCGTCTGCTGGTGGGCCTGGAGCAGGGCTGGCAGGATCGCACCCCCAAGCTCTACCAGAACGCCAACCCGATCCCGGCAGGCAACCTCTATGATCCGGGCTCCCTGCCCACCTACGACGGCGCCATGAAACTCTCCAGCGATGCCCATCACAGGGTACGCGGTGTCGGCCTCTATGTGCAGGATCAGCTCAGCCTGGGCGACTGGCACCTGCTGGCAGGCCTGCGCCGCGACGACTTCACCGTCACCAGCCGCCGCAACGACCTCGACAAGGAAGAGACCCTCTCGGTCACCAGCCTGAGTCCGCGCCTGGGCCTGGTGTGGAACCCCATCGAGGAGCATGCCTTCTACACCTCCTACAGCAAGACCTTCACCCCGGTGGGCGGTGAGCTTATCGGCATCACCCCGGGGGACAAGAACAACAACCTGGATCCCCAGCACACCCGGCTCTATGAAGGGGGCGTGAAGAGCGACTGGCTGAACGGCCGCCTCGCCACCACCTTCTCTCTCTACCGGCTGGAGATGTACAACAAACGCAGCAAGGATCCGCTGGATCCCACCCGGGTGATCCTCACCGGTCTGCAGCGCACCGACGGCATCGAGCTGAGCGCCCGTGCCCAGCTGACCGACGAGATCTATCTGCGCGGCGGCGTCGCCATCCAGGATGCCGAGCAGGTCAAGGCAGACGCGGACCTGCAAGGCAAGCGACCGATGAACGTCTCCCGCCAGAACGGCCAGCTGTTCGCCGGCTACCAGAGCGGCAAGCAGGGCTGGTTCGGCGAGACCGGGGTGACGGCGGTGGGGGATCGCTTCGCCGACAACGCCAACACCACCACCTTGCCCGGTTACGCCCGCTTCGACGCCCGTGCCGGCTACCGCTGGCCCCAGTGGGAAGCTCAGCTGAGCGTGGAGAACCTGACCGATCACGACTACTTCGTCAGCGCCACCAGCGCGGCCCAGATCATGCCGGGTACGCCCCGTCAGCTGCACCTGACCGCCGCCTACCGCTTCTGATCCTCCCTGTTTACCGACCCCTCTGGCCAGCGTTCGCTGGCCAGATTGTTATGAAGCACCGAACGATGACACGCAGAAAACTCCCCCTGCACAACAACAAGTGGGTGCGCCGCATCCACGCCTGGGCAGGCTTTGCCACCCTCACCCTGATGCTGCTCTACGGCCTCACCGGCCTCTGGCTGCAACACAGGGCCGTGCTGCCCCTGCCCGGTCCCCACACCGCCAAATCGAGCGAAGAGATAGTACTGAGCACGCCGCTGGCCAGCCCGGATGAACTGAAAGCCCTGCTGCAACAGCGTTATGCAGACATGTTCGAGGAGGGGCGACCCCAGATCACCCCGCCCCAGACCCTGCCCACACCATCCGGCTCTCTCACCCTGCCGGCCCGCTGGGAGCTGCGCGGCGTCACCCTCAGCCAGAGCGTGGCCGCCAGCTATGTGGAAGGCACTCTGCTGGTGCGCACCGAGCTGCAGCAGGCCAACTTCGCTGCCAGCCTCAACCGGCTGCACCGTGGCATGGGCACCGGCCTGCCCTGGCAACTGGTGGGAGATCTGGCGGCCCTGGCCATGCTGCTGCTGGCCCTCACCAGCCTGCTGATGTGGAACAAGCTGCACGGCCCCGCCGGTCGCGGCATCACCCTGCTGCTGCTGGGCGCCCTGGTCACCGTGCTGGTGGCCCTGCTCTAGCCCTTTTACCGACACCAAAACGGGATCCCGCTCCCGGCGGCGGTAACCTTGCCCGCACCTCGGGTAACAAAGGGTAACCGGCCGCCGATGGGGGTCACAGTTGGCGACCAGGCGGCTGGATAGGGAGCGCCTGCGGCTGATAGGGTGCGCCCAGCTCCCGAACGCCGCGAGGAATCATGCGTATCTCCAGCATCGAATGCGGGCGAGTGGTGGCCATCCTGGCCGTGATGACCATCCATCTCTCCCCCTTCAGCAACCCCTTCGACCCCGCCCTGTGGGACGGCACGCCCTACCCTCTGGTCGGGGCCGTCATCAACCAGCTCTGCCGCTTCGCGGTGCCGCTGTTCTTCCTGTGCGCCGGTTACTTCTTGCAACCCGCCCTCGCCGCGGGCCACCCGCTGACGGTCGCACTGCGCTACTGCCGACCCCTGCTGGGGCTCTGGCTGGCGTGGAGCCTGCTCTACGTGCTGATACCCTTCAACCCGCTCGCGGCGGTGAGCGAGGGCTACCTGCCCGCCATGGCGGGCCAGTGGCAGATGCAGCTTGGGGATCCGCTCAACGTCTGGTGGGTGGGCGGCATGATCCACCTATGGTTCCTACCCGCCCTGATGGTGGCGGTGCTGATCCTGGGGCTCTGCCAGCAGGTCCGCCTGCCGAGGCTGGCCCTGCTGCTGGGGGCCCTGCTCTACGGCCTGGCCCTGATAGGCGGCTCCTATGGCCCGCTGCTGCCGGGGGGCGAGTGGGCCCTGCTGACCCGCAACGGCCCCTTCTTCTCCCTGCTGTTCGTGGCGCTTGGCGCCGAGCTGCGCCTGCGTGCCTGGCAGCCGGACGCCAGGCGCTGCGCCCTGATGATGATGGCGGGGATGGGGCTCTACGCCCTGGAGGCCGCAGGGCTGCTGCGCGTTGCCGCCGTCCCCCTCGCTCGTCACGATTTCCTGCTGGGTTCGCTCCCCTGGGCGCTGGGGCTGTTCGGCCTGCTGCTGGCCAACCCCGCATGGGGCAAAGGCAGCTGGCTGGAGCGCCAGGCCCCCAAGGTGCTCGGCCTCTACTGTCTGCACATGATGCTGGTGGTGTGGCTGATGATCTTCGGCCCCCAGGGCAAACAGGTGTGGTGGGAACTCCTCAAGGTACCCGCGCTGCTGGCGCTCACTCTGCTCGGCTACCGACTGCTGGCGGCCACCGCCCTCAGCCGCTGGTTGCTGCGGGCTCGCTAGAAACAGGACCCTGACCAGCCAGCAGATCAACGTGGTTCAGCGCAAAATCGTGCATCTGCTGAAGCAGGGGGATCAGGGCGACGCCAAGCGGGCTCAGGCTGTACTCCACCCTGGGCGGTACGTCGGGGTAGAGGGTGCGGATGATGACACCGTCGCTCTCCAGCTCCTTGAGCTGGGCGGTGAGCACCTTCTGGCTCACCTCGGGCAGGCAGCGGCGCAGGTCGCCAAAACGCAGGGTCTGTTCGCGCAGATGAAACAGAATGGCCGGCTTCCATTTGCCGGTCAGCAGGCGCAATACCTGATAGGCGGGACAGAGCAGTGAGGGCACGGTATGGCTCGTGAGTGGTTACTTTTCGGTAACTATGCCACGAAAATGTGCCTTCTTGCAGCCAAGATGCCGGCCTCCTATGATGCGGATTCCGTCAATCAACACCCACGAGAGGTTTATGATGCCCAGCCTGCTGCAGATCCATTTCAACTTCCCCGCCGAGATGATGGGACCGGCCCTCACTGCTGCGGCCATGCCGTTGGCCGACTCCATCACCCGGGAGCCGGGCTTCATCTCCAAGATCTGGACCGAGAACCCGCGCACCGGCGAGGCGGGCGGCATCTATCTGTTCGAGGATGAGGGGAGTGCCCTCGCCTACGCCACCATGCATGAGCAGCGGGTGCTCGCCATGGGCGCCAGCGCGGTGCAGTACAAGGTGTTCGACGTCAACGAGCCCCTCAGCCGCGTCACCAAGGGCATCGCCTAGTCCGAGCGGGGCTCAGAACCTCAGGGTCAAGCCGATATTGGCCTGCCACTGGGTGATCAGCTCCCCCCTCACCCGAAAGGCGCAGATCTCGGGGTTGCAGAGAAACTGGCTGTCGTCGTTGACCAGGGCACCATAACCGCGCACCTCGGCCCGCACGGCCAGATGTTCGGTCAGGCGCGGCTGCACCCCGAGGGCCAGGGACATGGAAGGGGCCGTCTCGCTGTCGTAGGCATCGAAGCGGGTGACCCCGATCCCGGCACCGATATAGGGGGCCATCAGGTTGTCCGAGAGAGTCAGGGCCCCGGCAAACTGCAGGGTGTCCACCGTCAGCCTGTCGGGCAGTTCGGGGGACACCCGGGTCGACTGGTGGCTGTAGAGCAGCTCCACCATGCCGGGGTCATCCACCTCCCTGCTGATGAAGAGCCCCCAGCTGCCGGAGTGCTCCCCTTGCAGGGTGTCGATGTCGCTCCCGTGCGGCGTGGGGGCCGGCTCGTCCATGGCCCGAAAGTCGATGGCCGAGCTGTATCCCGCAAAGGGAGTCAGCTGCCAGCCCGTCGCCGGGGGCTCGGCTGCCCAGCCCGCCAGGGGCAGCAGCAGCCCAGGCACCATCCCCATCGCTCCTCTCATGTGCTCATCCTTTGGTGAAAAGACCTGCGCACAGCATATCAGAGCGCCCGTCTCTCACACTGGACGGGGGCTGTACCAGCCCCATTGCCCCGCTCCCGATGGAAAAATCTGTGCTCCCCGGGGTTATTCATCCGGGATTAACCTCGGCCCCGTAAGCTGGCGGCGCCACAGCGGTGGCATCAACAAACGAGGATCTCAGGAATGGTTGCCGCGCAACTCAACGACCCCCAAAGCACGCTCTCCGATACCCTGAGGGCCACCGCCCACGCCATCGAGGAAAGCCACATCAGCCTGCGCCAGATGCTGGCCCTGGTGGGCGAGCAGGGCATGCTGCTGTTTTGCGTGCTGCTCACCGTTCCCTTCCTGCTGCCGGTTTCCATTCCCGGCGTCAGCACCCCCTTTGGCCTGCTGATCCTCTTCATCGGCATCGGCATTACCCTCAACCGGGTGCCCTGGCTGCCCGCCTTCCTGATGGAGCGCCGCTTCGCCGCCGAGCACCTCAAGCCGACCCTGCACAAGGGGGCGGATCTGCTGGCCCGCATCGACCGCTTCATCCGCCCGCGCCTGCTCATCCTGACCGGCAGCGTGACCATCAACCGCTGCAACGGCCTGCTCATCATGCTGGCCGCCCTGCTGCTGATGCTGCCGCTGGGCGCCATTCCCTTCACCAACGCCATGCCCGCCTGGGCCATCCTGCTGCTGGCCATCGGCATGTTGCAGCGGGACGGTCTCTTCGTCGCCCTCGGCTATGCTCTGGTCGCCGCCACCCTGGTCTGGTTCAGCGCCCTGGCCATCGGCCTGCTGATGGCGGGGCAGAATATCTCGACCCTGTTCGGCTGATCTGGCCCGGCCAAATGAAAGAGGGCGACCCCGGGTCGCCCTCTTTCCTGTTCACTGCGCCCCTCAGGACGCCCCATCGTGGGCCACCCGGTTGCGCCCGCCCCGCTTGGCCCGATAGAGCCACTCGTCCGCCCGGGCCAGCACGGTGCCAAGATCCTCTCCCGGCCGGATCAGGGTGGTGCCCAGGCTCACGGTCACGGGGGCGGGATCCGGTGCCATGGCCGCCACTGCGGCGCGGATCCGCTCCGCCACCTTCAGCAATATCCCCTCGTCTATCTGCGGCAGCAGGATCAGAAACTCCTCGCCACCGCTGCGCACGAAGAGATCCTCCCCCCGCAACTGGGCAGAGACGCACTCGCAGACCCGGCACAGGACCTTGTCACCGGTCTGGTGGCCGAAGCGATCGTTGATCTGCTTGAAGTGATCGAGATCCAGCATGATGAGGCCGGTGAGATGCTGCCCCTGCACCCTGTGGTGATACTGGTCGAAGAAGAAGTGGCGGTTGTAGAGGCCGGTGAGCTGATCCGTCTCCCCGAGCCGCTTGAGCCGCTGTTGCAGCTCGTGCTGGCGGGTGATGCTGCGGGTCATCCAGGTCACCGCCCGCTTCCCCTCATATAAAGAGGGCAAGGGCGCTATCTTGCCCTCGAAACGCTGCATTCCCTGGGGCCCGGCGTCGGCGTCGATGCCGTCCACCTCGGCGGGGGAGAGGTCATACTCCACCACCTGCACTTGGCCGCTGGCGAGGGCCTGAGCCACCTGCGCCATCACCCACTGCGCCTTGTCCTCGGGCAGCACGTCCAGCAGTTGTCTGCCGATCAGCGGGTTGCCGTTCTGGTAGGACTGCTGCTCCATCCCGCCGATGTACTCGATGTAGTAGCCATCTTCGCTGAGGATGAAAACGGGATCCGGCAACTGGGCCATCACTTCGTAGAGTTGTGCCACTGAGAGCGCCATCCGAGCTCCTTGCTATCCGTGGGAGTGGGTCCCTGTACTCCTGTTATACAAGACTCATGGAGTATCGCACAGGGGCAGAAAGCTGCCTGCCGGGCGGGAAGGATGCGGTCGGTGACGTGTTCACCGGACAAGCCTCCGGCAAAGTGAATGGTAGCAATTGGGGATGCTGTCAGAACCAGAGCTGTCAGACAGTCAGGAAGGTTTTTTTGCCTTCAGGCAGTGCGACATGCCAACCCCTGTGACGTCAGGGGCGCCATAGGGGTATTCCCGCCCCCAGACAAGGGGGGCAAGGCCGGATCCCGGTCAAGAGGGATCCGGCGAGCCGGCATCAGCGGGCAGCGGATCGACTGGCGTTCCAGAGCAGTTCGCCGCTCTTGAGATCCATCAGGCTCATGGCGAGCCGGTAGCGGCCCCCTTCAGAGAGGAGATCCCCGTAGAGCATGTAACCCGCCCCGGTCTGGCGACCCAGACGCACCAGGGAGGCGGGGTTCATGCCCCCCTGCTGGTATTCGAGCTGACCCGTGATGGCCACCACCTGGCCCGGGTCTGCGAAACGAAAGCCGCTATTGGCCTGAATGCGCTGGATCATGGCCACCGCCAGGGGCTGGGTGCTGAAGGCTTCACCTGTACCGTTCTGGGGCGCCATCAGCAGCAGTACCGGGCTGCTGCCCGCCAGTGCCTGCACATCGGCGGCCTTCAGGAAGTCATCGGCCAGGGCGACCGCCAGCCCCGTCGGTGCCACGGGTTTGGGAGCAGGCACCGGCTCGGCCTTGTCAGGCTCGGCCACGGGTTTCTCTGGTTTGGTCACCGGCTTGTCCGGCTCGCCGACCGGCGCAGGCGTCCCCCCATAGGGATTGACCGCACATCCGCCCAGCAGCAGGGCACCCACCATCAACAAGGAACGCAGCTTCATCTTTTCTCTCCGCCAGAAGTGTGCAAGGCGCACTTCGTCCATCATCCATTTTGACGGAGCCAGACTCCGCCGCCCCTCCATGCTAGAGACAAACCCGCCCCGGGTCGATGCGCACATGGGCAGGGGGCGACAGAGACTGGCGAAGCGGAGGGCACAAAAGGGTGGCAAGGCTCCACCCGATTCCGTTAGGGTAGCCAGAGCCCGGACCCCAGAGGAGCCCCCATGCACGGACCCGATCCCGCCAACCCCCACCCCATGAACGGCTTCCCCCAGGTGTGCTTTATCAAGAACACCATCAAGGGACCCAATATCGAGGTGGGTGACTACACCTATTACGACGACCCGGAGGATGCGGCGGGCTTCGAGCGCAACGTCCTCTACCACTTCCCCTTCATCGGCGACAAGCTCATCATCGGCAAGTTCTGCGCCATCGCCCGCGGGGTGAAGTTCATCATGAACGGCGCCAACCACCAGACCTCCGGCTTCTCCACCTACCCCTTCTTTATCTTCGGCAACGGCTGGGAGAGCGCCGCACCCGCCCCGGGCAGCCTCCCCTACAAGGGGGATACCGTCATCGGCAACGATGTCTGGATAGGCTATGACGCCCTGCTTATGCCGGGGGTCAAGGTCGGCAACGGCGCCATCATCGCCGCTCGCTCAGTGGTCACCACGGACGTGCCCGACTACGCCGTGGTCGGCGGCAACCCCGCCAAGGTGATCCGCTATCGCTTCGACGACGACACCATCGCCCGTTTGGGCGCCCTCGCCTGGTGGGACTGGCCGGTGGAGCGGATCAGCCGGAATTTGAACTTGATCGGCGGCGGGGAGATTAGTGAGTTGGAGACGGTGGGGTTATAGGGAGTAATCAGGGCGAATAGGGTAAGACTCGCATCAAAAAATGTGCGGCTGTAGTGGTAAAACGTCGTCACCAAGTAGGTGCAGCTCATAACAACACTGGGTATATCACATCAAAAGACTCCAATGCTTCATTCATAATTCCATCGGAAGTACACTGGTCTACATGTCATGATAGTAATTTTGATAGTTTTCAGGAGAAAGCGAAACAATGATTGATAAACTGACAGCGTTTTCTGACTATTTCATAAAGATACCAGCTGCATTCTTAGTAGCCATTATATCTGTTCTTGGTCTCATTTTATTTTTGCCAGAAGAATACTCTAAAACTCTAGCTGTAGACGGCTTTAGAAATGAATATAGAGTTTTTTTGGGCCCGGCTTTTTTACTCACGCTATCATTTTGCGCAGCCAGACTATTCCATTTTTTGATGCAGGGATATCGTCAGAGACAAACACTCAAGAAACGACAGGCGGTACTTCATAATTTGACTCCAGAGGAAAAAGGTTACCTGATAGCATACATAGAAGAACAGCAGAACACGGTTTATGTTGGTATAGATGATGGAGTAATGGCTGGACTACGTGCAAAAGGTATTACCTATCTGGCAGCAAGCATGGGGGACATGCTCAATGGCTTTGCATTTAATCTACAACCTTGGGCTCGTGAATATTTGGATAGGAATCCAAGCTTATTAGATGGCTATACTGGAGCTCCAATGACTCCGCGCCAAAAGTTGCATTCAAGATGGTAGACCTAACAAGTAAATTAACTACACACCTTCTACATCTATCATGGTAGAAACTACAACCGTCATTTAAGCGTTATGTTGAAGGAGAGTCTAGATGATTCGTAGCCTAAGAAAGGGACAGACATCAATTGAAATTTGGTACAAATATGGGGCTGACTCTATAGGCGCTAAACAAGCTGAGATTGAACTTATGGATAAGCATGCAATATTCCGAATTAGATTGTCTCCGGTGGATAAAAATCAATCACACGATGCTGATAACATTTTTATAGACAATCTAGAAACAATATCTAAGATTATAATTTGGGACGAGCATATTCGTAAGAACACTAGTAAATTCATCAATTCTCACTCGGAGAAAATTTCTTTTGTAAACCTTGAGATAGTTTATAAAAAAAGGCATGCATTTTCTTCTGGTTTAAGACCTCTAGATGAGGACGGTTTGGAATTTTATATAAAAAACACTTAACTAATTTCATTTTAACAACCGCGTAGCGGGGTTCAACAATATAAGTTCTTATAATGATATCTATCATAAAAGCAAAGACAGGAGCATTGCTCCTCCCTCTTATTCGCTGAGGCGAGCCCGCTTGTCCAGGCCGCGAGACAGGATGTCGAGCGAGCGGCGCGGGGCCATGGGCCAAATCGGAAAAGGGTGAGCGCAGCTCGACCCGATTTGGCGCGAGAACAGGGATGTTCGAAGCGGGCTTTGGGCGAAGCCATGGATGGCGAAGGCCAAAGGCCCGTCGGCGCGTGCCGTCGGACAAGCGGGTGAGCCGAAGGAACCCGGCAAAGTCGGGCGAATAAACGGGGAGAAGACCTTTGGTGCATTTTTTGATAAGAGCGGGTCTTTCCAAAGTCACTCGACCAAGCCCGAAGGGCGGGCGAAACCCCTTCGATGCCAACTGCCTCGCGTCCTGCACGGCAAAGCCGTGCCCCCCCCACACAACGGCCCCTGCCGCCAACGCGCCATACCTCGGAACGGACGATTACGCCTGACGGCTAATCGACCCTACGATGGCAATGAAATATCGCATCAAGACCCCTCCCCAGCCCTCCCCTTCGCAGGGGAGGGAGCCAAATCGTCGCCACCAACAAGGTGTGTGGCCGAACACCGCCCAACCATGCCGGGATGCCACCGGCAAAGGGGGGCGTGGCCGCCCCTATCGGCCCAGGAAGGGTTCCCAGTCCTTGAACACCGGCTGCAAACCCGCCTGCCGCACGGCGGCGGCCACCTCCCCCACCGGGCGGTCGTCGTGGATGGCGAACTGCTCCAGCTCCTCTTTATCCCCCTCGGCATAGCCACCCGGCTGGGTACGCGACTCGGCCGACATCTGGGTGATGCCAAGACGCACCGCGCCGTTGCGAAAGGTGGCGGACTCGCGGGTGGAGAGGGACAAATCCAGCGTGGGCGAGAAGAGACGCCATGCGCAGATAAGCTGGGCCAGTTGGCGATCCGACATGACCACGGCAGGCTCCAGCCCACCGGTGCAGGGGCGCAGGCGCGGGAAGGAGAGCGAGTAGCGGCTCTGCCAGTGGTGGCGCTCAAGCCAGGCGAGGTGCTCGGCGACGAAGTAGCTGTCGGCACGCCAGTCCGCAGAGAGACCGATGAGCGCCCCCAGCCCTATCTTGTCGATACCGGCGCGGCCGAGCCGATCCGGCGTGGCGAGGCGCCATGCGATGTCCTGCTTGTTGCCGCGCAGGTGATGGCGGGCATAGGTGGGGGCGTGGTAGGTCTCCTGATAGACCATGACCGAATCGAGGCCGAGGGTTTTCAGCTCGGCGTACTCGGCTTGCGAGAGGGGCTGCACCTCCATCCCCACCGTGCTGAAGTGACGGCGGATGATGGGCATCACCTCGCGAAAATAGGCGAGCCCCACCTTGTGCTCGTGCTCGCCGGTCACCAGCAGCACGCTGTCAAAACCCCGCGCCTTGATGGCCAGACACTCGCGCTCAATCTCCTCGCTATTCAAAGTCTTTCGCTTCAAGCGGTTGCTCATGGAGAAGCCGCAGTAGGTGCAGTCGTTGGCACAGAGGTTCGACAGATAGAGCGGCACATAGAAGCCGATGGTGTTGCCAAAGCGCTGGCGGGTCAGGCGCTCGGCTTCGGCTGCCATCTGCGGCAAATACGCCTCGGCGGCTGGCGAGATCAGCGCCATAAAATCGCTCAGGGTGCGGCGGGAGGTAGTCAGCGCCCGCTCTACATCGGCGGCGGTCTTGGCGCGGATCTGCATGCCGATATCGTCCCACTCCAGCTCCTGCCATCTATCGAGAAAACTCTCCGACTTTCTCTCAACCCCCTCCCGGCCTCCCCCTTCACAAGGGGGAGGTGTTAATCCGCCCCCCCGATCTCCTACTTCACAAGAGGGCGGAGTCGACACTCCCTCCCCTGGCAAGGGGAGGGTCGGGGTGGGGTCATTGGCATGCTGACTCATAACGCCCCCAGAAAATCGGTAAGCGGGCTGGAGGCTTGGGCCTGCAGGGCGCGGGCGCCGAGGCCTGCCTTATAGGCACTGCGTCCGGCAGTGCTGGCCAGCGCAAAAGCGCGGCCCATGGCGATCGGGTCGCCGCTCACCGCGATGGCGGTGTTGACCAACACGGCATCGGCGCCCAGCTCAAAGGCGGCGGCCGCATGGCTCGGTGCACCGATCCCCGCATCCACCACCACGGGCACATTGGCCTGCTCGATGATGATGGAGAGAAACTCCCGGGTCACCAGCCCCTGATTGGAACCGATGGGGGCGCCCAGCGGCATCACGGCGGCGCAACCCACCTCTTCGAGCCGTTTGCACAGCACGGGGTCGGCACCGCAGTAGGGCAGCACCACAAAGCCCTCTTTCACCAGCTGCTCGGCGGCTTTGAGCGTCTCGATGGGGTCTGGCAGCAGGTAGCGGGGATCGGGGTGGATCTCGAGCTTGAGCCAGTTCGTCCCCAGCGCCTCGCGGGCGAGGTGGGCGGCAAATACCGCCTCGGCGGCGGTCTTTGCCCCCGAGGTGTTGGGCAACAACTTGACCCCGAGTTGCCGAAGGGGCGTGAGGATATCGTCGTGGGCCTTGCCCGGTTCGAGCCGCTTGATGGCCATGGTGACCAGCTGGGAGCCACTTGCCTCGATGGCGGCGGCCATCAGTTCCGGGCGGGCAAACTTGCCGGTGCCGGTGAAGAGGCGCGAAGAGAAGGTGTGATCGGCAATCTTGAGCATGTCAGCCTCCCGCCACAGTGGTAAGAAGAGATGAAGTGCCGCCGCAAGGCAGAACACGCGAAGATGGGACTGCGAGCATCATGGGTCAGCCTCCGGCAATGGCGGTGAAGAGGTGAAGTTCGTCCCCGTCATTGAGACGGGTCTCGGCCCAGCGGCCACGGGGCAGCACGGCGCCGTTGAGGGCCACCGCTACCCCCTGAGGGGGAATCTCCTGCACCGCCAGCAGCTCAGTCAGGCGCTGGCCGGTGGGCAGCGTCAGCTCGATATCGTTCAATCGGATCTTCATGGTTAATTCTCCAGGGCCGGGTGGGTGCTGCCGCAGACCGGGCAATCGGGGTCGGGAGCCAGCGTGAGGGTCTGCCACTGATGGGTCAGGGCATCAAACCGGCGCAATGTGCCCGCCACCGGGCTCGGCATCCCGAGCAGCATTTTCAGTGCCTCCAGCGCCTGCAAAGAGCCCATCACCCCCACCAGCGGGCCGGTGACACCGCTGGTCTCGCAGCTCTGACTCACCTTGGTATCCAGCGGATAGAGGCAGGCGTAGCAGGCGTGATCGCTGCTGGTACGCACCATCAGCTGCCCCTGCCAGCCCACTGCGGCGGCACAGACCCAGGGCTTGCCCTGAGCCACGCAGGCGGCGTTGATGGCCTGGCGGGTGGCGAGGTTGTCGCAGCAGTCGACAACCAGATCCACCTCGGTCACAAACGCCGGCAGGCTGGCGGCATCGAGTCGCTGATTGATGGCAATCAGCTCCACCAGCGGGTTGTGGGAGGACAAGCGCTCGCGGGCCAGCTCCGCCTTGGAGTGGTTGACCGCCTCGCTATCGAACAGGATCTGGCGCGGCAGATTGCTGGAGTCCACCGTATCGCCATCGGCCAGCCACAAAGTGCCCACCCCGGCCCCGGCGAGATAGAGGGCGAGCGGCGAGCCGAGCCCGCCGAGGCCCACGATCAACACGGACTTATCCTTGAGCCGCGCCTGACCGGCTTCCCCCACTTCCGCCAGCATCAGCTGGCGGCCGTATCTCAGATACTCTTTGTCACTAAGAGAAGCGGCATCAGAGCGCATGTTCTGCCTCCCGTATCACGCAGGCCGAGCGCGGTTCATCCCCCGCCCCCACGGCAGCGAGCAGCCGCTCGGTCGCCCCCTGCCAGTCATCGCTCGCCGTGATGGCCGAGACCAGCGCAATGCTGCCGACCCCGCTTGCCTTGACCGCCGCCACCCGCTCCTCGCTGATGCCACCGATGGCCACCGTGGGCCAGCCGCACATCAGGGCGCGGTAGTGGTGCAGCCGTGCCAGCCCCTGGGGGCGCGAAGGCATCGCTTTGGTGTTGGTCGGGAAGATATGGCCCAGCGCGATATAGGAGGGGGCCAGCTCGCGGGCCCGCATCAGCTCGAAGTAGCCGTGGGTGGAGATGCCAAGACGCAGCCCCGCCGCCTGAATGGCGGCGAGATCGGCGGTCTCCATATCCTCCTGCCCCAGATGCACGCCCCAGGCGCCCGCCTCGATGGCTTGCTGCCAGTAGTCGTTGATAAAGAGCCGCGCCCCATGGCGGCGACCGAGCGCGACCGCATCACGAATGGCCGGCGCCACCTCTGTGGCGGGCAGATTCTTGATCCGCAGCTGGATGGTCTTGACCCCGGCCCCCAGCAGGCGTTTGAGCCACTTGACCGAGTCCACCACCGGATAGAGGCCGAGGTGGTGCTCGGTCGGCGCAAAGGGGCCCTGCGGCAGACGGGCGCTGCTCGCTTCCATCCCTTCAACAGAAAAGAGGCCAAAGCGGCGATCGAGCGGTGAGCCCGCCAGCACGGCACGGGGGAAGTGGGCAAGATCAGCAGGCCAGCCGAGATGGGCGATGGGCCCCGGGCCTGCCCCCACCCCCTGCGCCGCCGCCAGCCCCTGTTGCAGGTAGGCACGCGCCAGGGTGATGGCGTCCTCCACCGGATAGTCCTGCGCCACCACGGCGGCGATGGCGCTGGCGTAAGCGCAGCCGGTGCCGTGGCCGTGGCGGGTATCGAGGCGCGGCGCGGCGAGCCAGAATTCGCGGGTCTCATCCTGGTAGTAGTCGAGGCAGAGATCCCCGCCCCATTCAAGGTGGCCCCCCTTGACCAGCACGGCGCGAGCGCCGAGTTCGCGCAGCCGCCGGGCGGCGAGGCGCACCAGCTCGGGACTGGTGGCGGGCAGGCCGGTCAGGGCTTCCAGCTCGGGACCATTGGGGGTGATCAAGGAGAGGCGCGGCAGCAGGTGCTCGCGCACCGCCACCAGCATGCCGGGCTCCGCCATGGGGGTGCCGGTGCTGGCGATGGCCACCGGGTCGTAGACCACGAAGGGAGCCTCGACGGTCGACAACCTGCGTGCCAGCACCTCCACATGCAGCCGGGTCGGCAGCAGGCCTATCTTGATGGCGGCGGGTGGCAGATCCAGCCCCAGGGCATCGATCTGGGCGGCGAAGGTCTGCATCAGCACGGGGTCGACCATCTTCACCGCCACCGAGTTCTGGGCCGTGATGGCGGAGATGACGGAGCAGCCGTGCACGCCGAGGTCATGCATCGTGTGTAAGTCGGCCTGAATGCCGGCCCCGCCGCCGGAGTCGGACCCGGCGATGGTCCAGACCACGGGGCGGGCCTGCGTCACAGGCGACAGGTCGGCGGGGCTGACAGCCCCGCGCTCGCTGCTCACGCCTCCTCCCCTGCGGCCTGCTTCAGGGTCGCCGCCTGATGGTAGATCTCGCCGCCGGTCTCCTTGAAGGTTTCCGCCATGCGGGCCATGCCGCTCTCCACCTCGGCCACCACCCGCTCCTGCTGACCGTCCATGCCGACCAGCTTGATCTCCACGGCTTCCAGTTTCGCCGCATAATCGCGCACGTCCTGGGTGATCTTCATGGAGCAGAACTTGGGCCCGCACATGGAGCAGAAGTGTGCCACTTTGCCGGACTCCTGAGGCAGGGTCTCGTCGTGGTAGGCGCGGGCGGTGTCGGGATCCAGGGCCAGGTTGAACTGATCCTCCCAGCGGAACTCGAAGCGCGCCTTGGACATGGCGTTGTCGCGGATCTGGGCGCCCGGGTGGCCTTTGGCCAGATCGGCGGCGTGGGCTGCGATCTTGTAGGTAATCAGCCCCTGCTTCACGTCCTCCTTGTTGGGCAGGCCCAGGTGCTCCTTGGGGGTCACGTAGCAGAGCATGGCGCAGCCGTACCAGCCGATGAGCGCGGCGCCGATGCCGGAGGTGAAGTGATCGTACCCTGGGGCAATGTCGGTGGTGAGCGGGCCCAGGGTATAGAAGGGCGCCTCGTGGCAGTGCTCCAGCTGCTCGGTCATGTTGCGCTCGATCATGTGCATGGGTACGTGGCCGGGGCCCTCGATCATCACCTGCACGTCGTACTCCCACGCAATCTTGGTGAGCTCGCCCAGGGTGCGCAGCTCGGCGAACTGGGCCTCGTCGTTGGCGTCATAGACGGAGCCCGGACGCAGACCGTCACCCAGCGACAAGCTCACGTCGTAGGCGGCGCAGATCTCGCAGATCTCGCGGAAGTGCTCGTAGAGGAAGTTCTCCTTGTGGTGCGACAGGCACCACTTGGCCATGATGCTGCCACCGCGCGAAACGATGCCGGTGAGGCGCTTGGCGGTCATCGGCACGAAGCGCAGCAAGACGCCGGCGTGGATGGTGAAGTAGTCCACCCCCTGCTCGGCCTGCTCCAGCAGGGTGTCGCGGAACAGCTCCCAGGTGAGGTCTTCGGCGATGCCGTTGGTCTTCTCCAGCGCCTGATAGATGGGCACGGTACCGATGGGCACCGGGCTGTTGCGCAGGATCCACTCGCGGGTCTCGTGGATGTAGCGGCCGGTGGAGAGATCCATCACGGTGTCGGCGCCCCAGCGGGTGGACCACACCAGCTTCTCCACTTCCTCTTCGATGCTGGAGGTGACCGCCGAGTTGCCGATGTTGGCGTTGATCTTCACCAGGAAGTTGCGGCCGATGATCATGGGCTCCGCTTCCGGGTGGTTGATGTTGCTGGGGATGATGGCGCGACCGGCGGCCACCTCATCGCGCACGAACTCGGGGGTGATGTTCTGGGGCAGTCTGGCGCCAAAGCCCTGACCCGGGTGCTGGGTGCGCAAGAGTTCTGAGCGCACCCGCTCGCGGCCCATGTTCTCGCGGATGGCGATAAATTCCATCTCGGGAGTGACGATGCCTTGGCGGGCATAGTGCAGCTGGGTGACCCGGCGGCCCGGCTTGGCACGGCGGGCCTTATGTTGCGAAGAGTGCAGATGTTCGAAGCGCAGGTGATCCAGCCCCTCGTCCGCCAGCCGCTCCTGAGTGAAAGTGGAGCTCAGCCCCTCCAGCGCGTCGGTGTCAGCACGCTCCAGCACCCAGGCTTCGCGCAGGCGCGGCAGACCGCGGCGCACGTCGATGGGGGCGGCCTCTTCCCCATAGGGGCCCGAGGTATCGTAAACCGGCACCGGCTCGTTGGGCTCGAACTGGGGAGCGTCCTTGGTGCCGCCGACGAAGGTGTCGGCCAACTGGATTTCCCGCAAAGGCACCCGGATATCGGCGCGGGAGCCTTCGATAAAGATGCGGCGGGAGTTGGGGTGAGCCATCCCCTTGAGGTTGTCGATAAAGGTCTGGGCGCTGGAGCGCTGCTCGCGGCGGCTGGATTTGGTGGTATCAGATACATTGGTAGACATAGCAAAACTCACATTAACTGGTTGAAGTTATGGGTGTTTGCTTGTCTGGAGTTCGAGGAGAAGATGAACTTGCGGCGGGGTGTGCTCGGGGGAGTGAGTGGGGCATGGATCTTCCCTGCTCTGCTGTCCCGGTGTTTCCCTAGTCTGGAAACCCGGCGCCCTAAGGACAACCGGACGGGACAACCTCCCCCTGTGCGCCTGTGCCAGCCAGAGGCGGTCTGCCTCCAGCTGGCGGGAAGGTGTGCCTTCCCCGGCGCGGTAACCCGCAAGTTACCCTTGTTTCCCTTCGCAGGTCTTAACCTGATCAGGTTCCACGGATCCCGAATTAACGGTCTCAGCTTAGCGTCGTTCGACGGTCAGCACTCCGACAAGATGTGCGCCAGTATAAGTGGGGAAATTTAAAGTACAAGCCATTAACAAGGGGAAAGGGAGAGAGGTCTCACTCTTCGGCGTCGAGGGGATCCTCGGGGTCAGGAATGAGGATGTCGGTGAGGCGGCCCTCTTCATCCCGGCTCAGCACCAGGCGGCGACCCGGTTGCAGATCGGCGGCGCTGCCGTTGATCCAGCGAGTGTCAGCATCAAACACCAGCACGCCGAGATCCTGTAGCAGCAATGCCTGCTGATTATGGGCGAGCAGTCGATCCTCCGCCCGCCGCCAACTGGCCCCGAGCGCCGGATCCGGCGCCCCGTCGAGCACCCGGATCGTCTCGGCGACGCCGTAGCGGCTCTGGATCGCGAGGTGCATGCCGGGCACGAGTCCGTCCGGCTGCGCCACGCCGTGCAGTTCGGCACTGCCGAGCTCCAGCTCAGCCCCCTGGAATTGCAGGCGCACCCCGTCGTTGTGCTCCAGCTCCACCAGCCAGAGCTCGGCGTCGTCGGCAAGGGTGCAGAAGGGCAACAGCAGCAGGCAGAGTGCGGTTCGGGTCATGGCAGGCGGTCCGGGGTCACGGGGTGAGGTTTAACTATGGCCCCGGAGGGGCAATTTTTCCCGGTCCGCCCTGACCGGTCAGTCATCCTCCCGGCACTGGCTCAGGCGCATGCCGTCAAACTTGCACTCCAGCTCCAGCCAGCGTCCCTCGAACGGGGAGAGGCTCCCATCCGAGGTGACATAGCCCCAGATCCGCCCCCCTTCCACCGGCCCTTCCAGTTCCATCTCGTCCTCCTCTTCCAGCGCCTCCACCTCGCGAACGAGCCGCCGCGCCCCTGCCGCCGTCTCCTGCACGACCCCTTCCAGATCGACCCAGGTCCCGCCGAGATCGTCCTCATCCAGGCCATCCTTGAAGCGGGTGCGCTCATCGATCACGAAGGGAATGCCATTGACCATCAACTGGCCAAGCTGCCAGGTGGTGCGGCCCGTGAGCTTGAACTCGGCCGCCTGCACCAGACCAAAAGGCAATAGAATCAATAACCAGAAGGCGCGGAGAGACTTCTTCATCGGGGATCCTCGGGGTTACACTGGCACACAGGATGACCCATCCGGTGTGAAATGGCCGTGAAATAGCGGTACAGACCAGGAGATCAGAGCATGAAAATACTGGTGGTGGAAGACAGTCCCCAGGTGGCGGAGACCATCATGGACTATCTGGCGCTGGCCGGGCACAGGGTGGATTGCGCCTATCATGGCCAGGCCGCGCTGCAACTGCTGGCCCAGGAGCGCTTCGACGTCATCATCATGGATGTCATGATGCCGCGCCTCGATGGCCTGCGTACCGTGGAGCGGCTGCGTGCGGACGGCATCGCGACCCCGGTGCTCTTTCTCACCGCCCGCGACAGCCTGGAGGACAAGCTGGCAGGCTTTCGGGCGGGGGGCGACGACTATCTGGTCAAGCCGTTCGCCATGGAGGAGCTGGAGGTGCGCCTGGAGGCCCTCAGCCTGCGTGGCCCCAGAGGGGACATGGGCGTGCTCGGCTTTGGCGATCTGACGGTGGATCCCGCCAGCGGCCGCGCCACCCGCGCCGGGGTGGAGCTCAAGCTCGGCAAGATCCCGTTCCAGATCCTCACCCTGCTGGTGAAGCGCGCGCCCCAGCTGGTGACGCGCAAGGAGGTGCTCGACACCGTCTGGGGCGACGAGGAGCCCGACTCCGACGCCCTGCGCAGCCACATCTATGCCCTGCGCAGCGCCCTCGACAAGCCCTTCCCCACCCCCATGCTGGAGACCCTGCACGGCCAGGGCTACCGGCTGGTGACCCCATGACGAACCCGACGCCGCCCCTTGCCTCCGGTCTGCCGAGCCTGCGCCGGCGCCTGGTGCTGGCGCTGGGAGGGGCCGGTCTGCTGCTGCTGGTGATCCTGAGCCTGCTGATGGTGGTGGCCGAGAACAAGATGGAGGAGCTGAGCCTGCGCCACTGGCTGGAGGCGGAGGCAACCCGCTATGACGACGACTGGTTGCGCCTCGGAATGGCGGCCCCCGCCCCCAGCCCGCGCCAGTTCTCCAGCTACTGGACAGAGGCGGGCCGCCTGCCCGCCTGGCTCAAGGCCTACCAGAGCCCCGGCTTCTTCGAGCATCAGCTGGGCCGGGAGGACAAGCACTTCCTGGTACGCGCCCACCCCTCGGGTCAGGGGCTGCTCTATCTGGTGTTCAACGACGATGCGGACGACTATCTGGACCCTTACGAAGCCAAGCTGCATCTGGTGACCCGCCTCATCGGCCTGGCCCTGCTGCTGGGGAGCCTCGCCTTCGGCATCTGGCTGGTGCGTCACATTACCAGGCCGCTGGAGCGGCTGCGCCAGCGGGTCGCCCACCTCACCCCGGATCAGGGGGACTTCGTGCCCGATGCTCCCTGGCAGGAGCTGCGAGAGATAGAACAGGCGCTGCTGGCGGGCAAGCACGAGGTAGCCGCCGTGTTTGCCCGTGAACAGGAGTTCAGCCGCTTTGCCAGCCACGAGCTGCGCACCCCCAACATGGTGATCCAGGGATCCGCGGCCCTGCTCGGCAAGGTGAATGACCTGCCCGCCCCGGCAGCCCGCGCCGTCAGCCGCATCCGCGCCGCCGCCGACGAGATGGCCCTGCTCACCGAGACCTTCCTGCTGCTGGGACGCAAGGAGGCCGTGGAGCGCCCACCCCAGCAGGTGGCGCCGCTCATTCGCCGGGAACTGACCCGCCTCGCCCCCCTGCTGCAACGGGAGACGCTGGACATTCGCCTGCAACTGGACGAGGAGAGCGAGGTGCAGGCCCCCCTCTCCCTGCTCGCCATCGCCCTCGGCAACCTCTTGAAAAACGCCCTGAGCTACGCCGAGGGGCACATCGAGATCACCCTGCACGAGCAGGTGCTCACCATCAGCAACCCCACCGCCGCCGCACCGGATCAGATCCTCGGCTACGGCTGCGGTCTCACCATCATCCAGCGCATCTGCGAGAAGCTGGGCTGGCAGATTGAGACCCACCTGGTGGATGGGGTCTTCAGCGCCCGGCTGGTGATGATCCCCGGAGCCCCCGGGGCGGCATAGCCCCCTCATTCCCGCAATGCTGTTCACTTAAGAGAATTTGAGTTCCAGTCCACGTAGTATCAGGACAAAAAAGCGAGGGAGGCATGATGCCTCCCTCTTTCTATTGCAAGCCCCGCTGGATAAAGGCTGGAGGAAGATCGACTGGACACAGCCTTGCCCCCTCAACTCAAATCCAATTTATGAATAATCAGTCAAAAAAGTGCTTATCTGAACAGCATTGCCCTCATTCCCGGCCCTTCTCCCCGGCTGTTCAACACAGTGGGAGAAGGGAGACACTTCCCGGCAAGCCCGCTGCCTTCCAGCCCACCCGCCAGATAGCAACAAGGCGCCCGAGGGCGCCCTGTGTTTACCTTTCTGACACTCGTTTGGGGCTCATTCCGCCGGCTTGTGCTTGCGGCTCGCCTTGAGCTCAAGGAACTCGATGATCTTGCCCGCCACGTCCTTGCCGGAGGCGGCTTCCACCCCTTGCAGGCCGGGGGAGGAGTTCACCTCCAGCACCAGCGGGCCGCGGGCGCTACGCAGGATGTCCACCCCGGCCACGTCCAGCCCCATGATCTTGGCGGCCTGCACGGCGGTAGCACGCTCTTCCGGCGTGATCTTGATGGCTTCGGCGGTGCCGCCCCGGTGCAGGTTGGAGCGAAACTCCCCCGGCTGGGCCTGGCGGCGCATGGCGGCCACCACCTTGCCGTTGACCACCAGGCAGCGGATATCGGCGCCGTTGGCCTCGCGGATGTACTCCTGCACCAGAATGTTGTTGTTGGTCTGGATAAAGGCCTCGATGACGCTCTCGGCGGCCTTCTGGGTTTCGCACAGCACCACGCCAATCCCCTGGGTGCCCTCCAGCAGTTTCACCACCAGGGGGGCGCCCCCCACCATGGTGATGAGATCCGGTACGTCGTGGGTGCTGTGGGCATAGCCGGTCACCGGCAGGCCGATGCCGTGACGGGAGAGCAGCTGCATGGCGCGCAGCTTGTCCCGGGAGCGGGAGATGGCCACCGAGCTGTTGAGAGCCATGGTGCTCATCATCTCGAACTGGCGCAGCACGGCGGTGCCATAGAAGGTGATGCTGGCACCGATGCGCGGGATCACGGCGTCATAGCTCTCCAGCTCCCGTCCTTCGTAATGGATGGAGGGGCTGTGGGAGGCGATGTTCATGTAGCAGCGCAGGGTGTCGAGCACCTCGACCTGATGCCCACGGGCCCGGGCCACCTCGACCAGACGGCGGGTGGAGTAGTTGTTGGGCTCACGGGATAAAATGGCAATATTCATGGAAATGGCAGACCTGATAATCGGACTGGAGAGTATAAGGTGCCATGAACGACTGGCAACGCCAATCCTTTCCCCTCACCATGCGCGGTTCTGCAAGAACGGGCAAAAACCGAGAGTGCCGCACTCAAGAACGGACCGTTCTGCAAGACGGCGCCAGCCACCAGCCCTCATGCCGGATGGCGCACAGCGACGTCAATGGGGGCCGCGCAGCCCTTGCTGCAACTCAAGCAGCAGGGCGACCTCCTGCAAACGGCGCGCCGTGGTGCCGGCCCAGCCTCCCAAAGGCACGGGGGCCAGCAGGGTCTGGGCGATACAGTGGCGATAGAGGGGCCCCTCATGTTGCCAGCCCCGCATCCCGTCGACGTCGTGATGGTGCAACCACTCCAGGTTGCCGCGGCGAAGCAGCTCGATGCGCCGCCCGTCCTTGAAGTGCAGGCAAAGCCCCTTCTTCTCCACCCCGGGACCGGCATACTTGTCGAGCCAGAGGGTCAGGGGCACCCCTGCCGCCTCGCCGCGCAGGCAGGCCCGCCCCTCGGCGGTCTCCAGATCCCCGCGCCGGATGGGCTGCCCCAGCCGGTCGCAGACGCCCTCCGCGATCAGGTGCAGGCGGTCGTCCCCACCCAGGGCCACCAGCAGTTCCCGGATCATCGCCAGCAGATGGGTGCCGATGTCGAGGATCACCCCGTCTGGATGGCGCAGGACCCGCCGATCCGGCTCCCCGGTGGCGAAGTTGAGGGCATAGGGATGCCCCGCCTCGTCCAGGCCACAGGGTTCCAGCAAAAAGCCCTCCACCGCGCTGATATCGGCGAGGGTGGCCAGCCCGACCCCGGCGCCGCCTGGTTCCCGAGGCTGCCAGCCTTCATCCAGTTTGCCGCTCAGCAGCAACTGCTGGACGGCATTGCGGGCCATCCAGTGATCCAGCGCCAGCACCCTGGCTGCGACCTCGGGGTCCGCCAGCAGGGCGTGCAGGCGATCGTGCTGGGCCAGGGTGGCCACCACGGGTTTCTCCACCAGGATGAGGGGAATGGCGCTGGCCAGTGCCTGCTCCAACACGGGCAGATGCAGCAGGGAAGGGGTGGCGATCACCAGCCGATCCAGGGGTTTGGCCAGCAGGGCTTCCAGGGTCGGCGCAGACATGACGCCGGGCAGGGTGATGGCGGGATCAAAGCCCCATATCTCGGTATTTTCGGCCAGGGCTGCGAGTGCAGGCAGATAGGCTGTCTGCACCACAGCCCCCAGACCGACAAATCCAATCTTCATGGCAACCTCGATATGGCGTGCGTACCCGGCGTCTGCCCCGCACCGCGTGAGGCGAGGCAGACGGGGATCAGTGCAGGTTGGGTCCCAGCCAGCGTTCGGCCTCTGCCAGGGTCATCCCCTTGCGCTGGGCGTAGTCTTCCACCTGATCCTGCTGGATCTGGGCCACCGCGAAGTATTTGCTCTCAGGGTGGGAGAAGTACCAGCCGGATACCGCCGCCCCCGGCCACATGGCGTAGGACTCGGTGAGCTGCATGCCGATGGCCTGTTCCACGTCCAGCAGCTCCCAGATGCTCCCCTTCTCGGTGTGCTCCGGGCAGGCCGGGTAGCCCGGCGCCGGACGTATCCCCTGATAATTTTCGCGAATCAGTTCCTCGTTGCTGAGTGCCTCGTCCGGGGCATAGCCCCAGTGCACTTTGCGCACCTGCTCGTGGAGGTATTCGGCAAAGGCCTCGGCGAGGCGATCGCACACCGCCTGGATGAGAATGGCGTTGTAGTCGTCGTGGTCCGCCTTGTAGGCCTTGGCGATGGCCTCCTCGCCGATGCCGCCGGTCACCGCGAAGGCGCCGATCCAGTCGGGCTTGCCGCTCTCCTTCGGCGCCACATAGTCCGCCAGACAGTAGTTGGGGAAGCCCTGCTTCTCGCTCTGCTGGCGCAGGTGGTGCAGCACCTTGCGCACCTGGGTGCGGGTCTCGTCGGTGTAGACCTCGATGCTGTCCCCCACGGCGTTGGCGGGGAACAGGCCGACAATGCCGGCGCAGCGCACGCTCTGATCCTTCTCCAGCTGGTCCAGCATGGCGTTGGCGTCGGCGTAGAGGCGCGTCGCCTCCTCCCCCACGACTTCATCCTCCAGAATGCGGGGGAACTTGCCCGCCAGCTCCCAGCTCAGGAAGAACGGCGTCCAGTCGATGTAGGGGCGCAGCACCGAGATGGGCACGTTTTCGAACTTCTGTACGCCGGGCTCCCGGGGCGCCGGGGGCTCATAGCCCACCCAGTCCAGCTGATGGCGGTTGGCCCGGGCATGGGCCAGGCTGACCGGCTTGGAGCGCGGCTGCTTGCGGGCATGCTGATCCCGGGCAATCTCGTACTCCTTGTCGATGCGGGCGACGAAGGCGGGCTTGAGCTCCGGGCTCAGCAGGCTCTGGGCCACCCCCACGGCGCGGGAGGCGTTGGAGACATAGACCACGGGCTCGGAGTAGTTCTGCTCTATCTTCACCGCGGTGTGGGCCTTGGAAGTGGTGGCACCGCCGATGAGCAGCGGCAGCTTGAACCCCTGACGCTCCATCTCCTTTGCTACATGCACCATCTCGTCCAGGGACGGAGTGATGAGGCCCGACAGGCCGATGATGTCGGCGTTCACTTCCCGGGCCGTCTTGAGGATAGTCTCGCAGGAGACCATGACCCCGAGATCCACGATCTCGAAGTTGTTGCACTGGAGCACCACCCCGACGATGTTCTTGCCGATGTCGTGCACGTCGCCCTTGACGGTGGCCAGCACGATTTTGCCGTTGCTGGAACCGCCGGACTTCTCCGCCTCGATGTAGGGTTGCAGGTAGGCCACCGCCCGCTTCATCACCCGGGCCGACTTCACCACCTGGGGCAGGAACATCTTGCCGGCGCCGAACAGATCGCCCACCACGTTCATGCCGTCCATCAGCGGCCCCTCGATGACGTGCAGCGGCTTCTCGGCTTGGGCGCGCGCCTCCTCGGTGTCCTCCTCGATGAAATCAGTGATCCCCTTGACCAGGGCGTGTTCGAGCCGCTTGCCCACCGGCCAGCTGCGCCACTCCTGATCCCGCGGATCCTCCGCCTGGGCACCCGCGCCGCGATACTTCTCGGCGATGGCCAGCAGCGCCTCGGTGGCGTTGTCGTTGAGGTTCAGCACTACCGCCTCGACCTTCTCTTTGAGCTCGGCCGGGATGTCTTCGTAGATGGCAAGCTGGCCCGCGTTGACGATCCCCATGTCCATGCCGTTCCTGATGGCGTGGTAGAGGAAGACAGCGTGGATGGCTTCGCGCACCGGCTCGTTGCCACGGAAGGAGAAGGAGACGTTGGAGACGCCGCCGGAGATCATGGCGTGGGGCAGGTGCGTTTTGATGTCCTTCACCGCCTCGATGAAGTCCACCGCGTAGTTGTTGTGCTCGTCGATGCCGGTCGCCACCGCGAAGATGTTGGGGTCGAAGATGATGTCTTCCGGCGGGAAGCCGACGCGGTCCACCAGAATGCGGTAGGCGCGCTGGCAGATCTCGAACTTGCGGGCACGGGTATCAGCCTGGCCCACCTCGTCGAACGCCATGACGATGACGGCGGCGCCGTAGCGACGCAGCAGTTTCGCCTGCTCGATGAATTTGTCCTCCCCCTCCTTCATGGAGATGGAGTTGACCACCGGCTTGCCCTGCACGCACTTGAGGCCCGCCTCCAGCACCTCCCACTTGGAGGAGTCGATCATCACCGGCACCCGGGCGATATCCGGTTCCCCGGCGATGAGGTTCAGGAAGCGCACCATGGCCGCCTCGGCGTCCAGCATCCCCTCATCCATGTTGATGTCGATGATCTGGGCGCCGTTTTCCACCTGCTGCTTGGCCACATCCAGGGCCTCGTCGTAGAGCCCCTCTTTTATCAAGCGCTTGAACTTGGCCGAACCGGTGACGTTGGTCCGCTCACCCACGTTCACGAACATGGAGTCCGCCGTGATGATGAGAGGCTCCAGGCCCGACAACCGGCAGGCTACCGGCAGATCCGGCAGGGCGCGGGGCTTGATGCCCGCCACGGCGTCCGCCATGGCGCGGATGTGGGTCGGGGTGGTGCCGCAGCAGCCGCCCACCAGGTTGAGAAAGCCGCTTTGGGCCCACTCGCGGATATGCTCCGCCATCTCGACCGCGTCCAGATCGTACTCGCCAAACGCATTGGGCAGACCGGCATTGGGGTGGGCGCTGACATGGGTCTCGCTGATGCGGGACAGCTCCTCCACGTACTGGCGCAGCTCGTCCGGCCCCAGCGCACAGTTGAGGCCGAAGGAGACCGGTTTGACGTGGCGAAGGGAGTGGTAGAAGGCCTCGGTGGTCTGGCCCGAGAGGGTACGACCGGAGGCGTCCGTGATGGTGCCGGAGATCATCACCGGCAGGCTGTAACCCAGCTCCTCGAACACCAGGTCCACCGCGAAGGCGGCCGCCTTGGCGTTGAGGGTGTCGAAGATGGTCTCGATCAGGATGATGTCGGCACCGCCCTCGATGAGGGCGTGGGTCGATTCGGTGTAGGCGGCCACCAGCTCGTCATAGGTGACGTTGCGCTTGCCCGGATCGTTCACGTCCGGCGAGATGGAGGCGGTACGGTTGGTGGGGCCCAGTACCCCTGCCACAAAGCGCGGTTTCGCCGGGTCCTTGGCGGTCCACTCGTCCGCCACGGCGCGGGCCAGGCGGGCCGCCTCCCGGTTTATCTCGGCCGAGAGCGCTTCCATCTCGTAGTCCGCCATGGCGATGCGGGTGGCGTTGAAGGTGTTGGTCTCGAGGATGTCGGCCCCGGCGGCACAATACTGGTCGTGGATCTCGCGAATGACGGCGGGACGGCTCAACACCAGCAGGTCGTTGTTGCCCTTGATGTCGGTATGCCAGTCGGCAAACCGCTCCCCCCGATAGTCCGCCTCACCGAGTTTGTAACCCTGGATCATGGTGCCCATGGCCCCGTCGATGATCAGGATCCGCTCCTTGAGACAGGCTTCCAGCCTGGTTGTGACATCCGCTTTCTTGTTCGACTCTCTGCTCGACACCGCTCGTACCCCTTACATCCATGCAACTGCGTGATGCCCATCCTAGCAGCAATCAAATTAAATGGAAATCTAGCCGTCTATCTGTCCGTGGTGACGATTAAATATAACCATAAATAGGTAATGAGCATGATCTAACCCGGGAGTACCCTATGCCCGTCCTCAAGAGGGATACGTGCTTGCTGTTTACCAAAGAGAAAAATAACTATGAGCGTCTACTACACACTCTGCTTCCTGGCAGCGTTGGCGATCTTCATCGCCTTTGCCAACCAGTATGTTGTGAAGATCCAGACCACCATCGCCATCACTGCGGGCTCCATGCTGATCTCCGCGCTGCTGGTGCTGTTTGGCAAACTGGGTTGGTTCAATCTGGAGCCTCTCGCCATCAAGACCATGGAGAGCATCGACTTCCAGAACTTCCTGTTGAAGGGGATCCTGGGCTTCCTGCTGTTCGCCGGCGGCCTTGGCATCAACCTCAAGGCGTTGCGTAGCCAGAAGTGGGAAATCACCATTCTGGCCATAGCCGCCACCCTGCTCTCCACCTTCCTCATCGGCTACGGCTTCTGGTTCATCGCCAAGCTGCTGGGCTGGGATGTGCCGCTGGTCTACTGCATGTTGTTCGGTGCCCTGATCTCCCCCACTGACCCGATTGCCGTACTGGCCATCGTCAAAAAGATGAAGGCGCCACCCCAGATCGCCATCCAGATCGAGGGGGAATCCCTGTTCAACGACGGTGTCGGTCTGGTCATCTTCGCCACCGTGTTTGCCGTGGCCTTTGGCGGCGTGGAGCCCACCTTCGGCAGCGTGGCCGGTCTGTTCCTGCATGAGGCTCTCGGCGGCATCCTGTTCGGGGCCGTGCTGGGTCTCATCGCCCACGTGATGATCAGCGCCACCGACGACGGCTCCCTGGAGCTGCTGCTGACCCTCTGCATCCCGACCGCGGGCTTCGCCTTCGCCAACATGATCGGCGTCTCCGGCGCCCTGGCCATGGTGGTGACCGGCATCATGATCGGCAACTGGACCCGTCATTCCGGCTTCTCCGAGCAGAGCCAGCACCACCTGGATCACTTCTGGGAGTTGATGGATCAGTTCCTCAACGCCCTGCTGTTCCTGCTGATCGGTCTGGCACTGGTGCTGCTGGACCTCGACTGGCGCGACTGGATCCTGCTGGTCATCGCGGTGCCGCTCTGCCTGGCTGCCCGCTTCATCAGCGTCTCCCTGCCCTATGTGACGTTCCGCAAGTTCCGCAGCTACAACACCTTCTCGGTGCGCATCCTCACCTGGGGCGGCCTGCGTGGCGGTCTGGCCATGGCCATGGCCCTGGCACTGCCATCCGGTGTCATGATGATCCCGGAACACAACGTCGATCTGCGCCAGGTGATCCTGGTGATGACCTACTCGGTGGTGATGTTCTCCATCGTGGTACAGGGCATGACCATTACCCCCATGATCACCGCCGCCAAGAAGGCCTGTGGCGACGCCTGAGCCCGTCCCTGACCGGCAATGAAAAGGGCTCCCAAGGGAGCCCTTTTGTCATCCCCGTGGCAGAGAAAAACAGGGAATGACTGGGTGAACGCACAATTAGTGTTTGCTTTTTACACATTTCGAGGAGAGAATGCGCGCCGGCTAGTTAATCAGCCCTGATTATGTTCGCAATGCTTCACCTCACGATGAATCCTGCCAGTACCCGCATAACCTTCTTCTGATTTACTCGCCTTGAGAACCGTTCAGGCTGTCTGCCTGCGTTGCCCGGCTCTCACGGTGCAGACCCGATCTGCCCACTCCCAAGTAGCATCATGCATCCGCGTGGTCCTTGGCGCCTTCCTTGAAAGTGCAGACGCCCCTGAACCGGGCTGGGTATTCCTGCGCGCTCGTCCGCCATCGTGCTGACCGCGCCCATTGACCTGACATTTGCCAATACAAGGAGCAAACACTTAATTTATATAGAGAAATACCATGATGAAACACGTACAGATCCGCAAACCCCTGCGTCGCAGCAAACCCATCAACCTGCCCGTGCAAGAGCACGACGACGATGCGTTCCTGATCCAGTTCAGCACCCGCTTCAGCGGCGGCTTCGCCATCTCCTGTGATGGCATCGCAGGCGAGTTCTCCATCGAAGAGCTCAACTGACCTTGCCTGCCCAGGCCGCGCCCGATGCAGACAGGCCGCAACTCACGGCGGCCTCCTTGCCTGACGTCATAGTCTGCATGGCCCCGCTCCCCGAGCGGTGGCTAGACCCCGCAAGTCTCCTTGTCCGGCGCCTCCAGCAGCAGGCACTCCTCCTCGCCGACTCCCAGCCTGACCCGTTTGCCCTGACTCAGCCCCAGCTTGGCGAGTAGCCGGACCGAGCGCTCATTGCCCGGAGTGACGATGGCGACCACCCGCTCGATGCCGAGCCGTTCGCGGCCATCTGCCATGGCCGCCCGCGCGGCTTCGATGGCATAGCCCTGGCCGCGCCAGGCGGGCAGGAAGGCATAGCCGATGTCTTCACAGGGCAGGGTATCGCGCTTGATGAGCCCGCAGATGCCGAGCCTGGCCCCGTCTTCCCGCCGCACCACCAGATAGAGTCCGTGACCGTGGCGGGCATAACTGACCGCAGGCCCCTGCTGGATGTAGTTTTCGGCATCCGCCAGGGTACGCACCCCGCGATCGCCGATGTAGCGGTGAAAATCACCATCGTTGAGCAGTTCGAGAATGAAGGGGGCATCGACAACGGTCAGTTCGCGCAGTTCCAGGCGCTCGGAGAGGATCATGACATGGGCTCGTTCGGCAGAGAGAGTGTCCAAGACTGCTCCCGCCCCGCTTCCTTGGCAAGACCCGGACGATATTTTCGCCCCCGGGAGCCGCGTCCCCGCTATACTGCCCACCCCATGGAACAGGCAGGAGAACGGCCATGACCGATACCCCCGAATTTTTTGATGAAGAGACACTGCTGGAGATGGTGGAGAACCAGCTCGCCGACGGCCATCCCCTCCAGGTGAAAGCCACCCTGATGCGCCTGGTGATGAAGGGCACCCCGCGGGAAGAGGCGCTGCAATACATCGCCTGCGCCCTGGGCGCCGAACTCATGGCCATGGAGGCCGAACAGGGCCCCTTCAACCTCGTCCGTTACGGCGAGTTCCTCGACAGCCTGCCCGAGATGCCCTGGGCCGAATGACCCGGGCCGATTAGGCAAGCCCCGGCGCCAGCCATTATCATTACTGCCACCACCAATGACGGGAGTTTGACATCCTCCCCCACCTTAGCGCTTCGCGTCACAGGAGGGGGATTCCCATTACTGGGTGATAGCTGCTCGCGCAG
>NZ_JAPCIQ010000040.1:0-33962 GCF_027707405.1 Aeromonas sp. QDB68
TGCCGATGTGGAGCGGGTGATGTCACTTTGTAGCCGAGATTGGATAAAACTGACCTAATGTTTAATCCGATTGGTATAATTTAGCTGACAATGGGCGCAAGCAAGCGATAGCCAGCGCGGTCCCAAAAAAGGCAACCAGACCAGACGTTTCCATTTTGTTTCATCCCTTGAAATTATCAGGTTCGTCATTTGGAACGACCTGCTTATAATTTGCCTGACGGCAGCCAGCACTTATTTAATGACAAAATTGACCGTAACAACCCAGATAGGAACCGATTCAAAAAAGCAATAAATTGGCTACCGCCCCTGAGTTACAGCTCCCAGTGTGCTCGCAGTCCACATATTGTTAAGTTTGCCAAAGATTTATGACCGTTCTGATCCTGTACACCTTTGCAAACAAGACAGCGAGACGCTAGTTATGCTTACTTTATGGTTATAACCATGATCATGTTGAGCCTATTAAGCGCAAGAAGATACAAGATTAATTTTGAATCGGCGCGGCGATTTTACCTATGCTTTGCTCAAAAGGGTAGTCAATCTGGTCTAATCAGTTTTTGATCGTTCAAAAAACAACCAGAAATTAAATTGAAAAGATGTCTGATGAGGCGCGTAATAATAGAACATCATTGATTTTCCATATAAAAATCGATGTTGTGTGTAGGAAGTGGAACCACATTGTCTGTTGGCAGATCACGTTGTTTAGCAAGCCAGACCAGGTCACAGATACCGTCTGTTGGTTCGAACGCAGCAGGGGCGTGCATCAGAATGTCGCGTACTTTCTGTTGATCAAAGTGGTGACAGGCGTCATCCAGCGAGGCCAGCAAGGGACGCAGCCTTGACCAGGGGAGCCAGCATTCTTGCGCCACCATGATTCTGGGATGTTCTGTACCTCTAGCATCATCCCCAATCAACAATTCCTCATAGAGTTTTTCACCTGGCCGCAACCCCGTTACCTCAATAGCAATGTCGCCATCGGGCCGAAGTTCATCGCGAAGCGTCAGGCCGCTAAGACGGATCATACGTTTTGCAAGCTCCATGATCCGGACTGGCTGCCCCATATCGAGCACAAAAACATCGCCCCCCTCCCCCATCGCGCCCGCCTGGATAACCAACTGGGCCGCCTCCGGTATTGTCATGAAGTAGCGTATGATATCGGGATGAGTCAGAGTAATAGGCCCACCTTTGTCTATCTGTTGTCTGAACAGTGGCACCACTGAGCCGGAAGATCCGAGCACATTACCAAAGCGCACCATACAAAAACGGGTTTTGTGCTTTTCACGGGTCAAGGCTTGCAGGATGAGCTCGGCCAAGCGCTTGCTGGCCCCCATGGTGTTGGTTGGGCGTACAGCTTTGTCAGTGGATATCAGTACAAAGGTTTCAACTTCCGCTTCAATGGCTGCTTGAGCAGCATAAAGAGTGCCAAATACATTATTGCGTACCCCTTCTATGATATTGAACTCGACCAAGGGCACATGCTTGTAAGCGGCAGTATGGTAGATAGTCTGGATCCGAAAGCTCTGCATCACCGTCTTGAGGCGGTGCTGGCGCTGCACCGAGCCCAGTAACGGAGCCAGCTCTGTTTCAATTCCCTCACGTTCGCACTGTTCACGCAAGTTTTTGTGCAAGACATAGAGGGCGTATTCAGACAGTTCGAACAGAACCAAGGTGGATGGCCGGCACCGCAAGATCTGGCGACAGAGCTCCGATCCAATGGAGCCCCCAGCCCCCGTCACCATGACCGCTTTGCCTGTGATGTTGGCTTCCATCAATGTCGCCACCGGCTCTACCGGGTCTCTACCCAACAGATCGTCGATGGATACTTCATTAAGCTGATCAATACGGGCAGAGCCATTGACCAGATCGGCCATACCCGGGATAGACAGCACTTCACAAGATAGTGGCTCTAGTGCATTGATCACTTCCTGACGACGAGCACTGGTGCTGCTTGGCATGGCTAACAGGATCTTCTTCACCCCATGGTAATCAATCAGGGTGGGGAGCTGAGCACTGTTGTACACGGTACATCCCTGAATAACGCACCCTTGTTTGGCTGGATCATCATCCACAAAGGCAACTGGGTAAAACTCATTGCCTTGCAACAAAGCCACTTGCAACTGCCGCCCCGAGGAACCCGCACCGTAGATCAGAACCTGTGTACGCGCCAAACGAGTAGTATTCAACAGTGCCCGAAAGAACAACCGCACACCACCGACCATCAACACCAAAAATGAGAGATAGATGACCGATACGGTTCTGGGCAGGAAGATATCGAAGTAAAACGCAGAGATAACAAAAAAGCTCGTTGAAACAAATGCACCTAATGAGATTGTCCAGAGCACTCGAAAGCTAACATATCGCAAGATTGCACGATACAAACCCAGCCGAACAAAGACACTAATGCTTAGAACAATAATCGCACACAAAAGGGCCCAATGACGGGGGCTTGCGATTGGCCAGCTATGTTCAAGCCTGATCCAATATGCCCCCCAATATGCCATGGTAATCAACAATGTATCTACTGCGACAGATATTGCTCGCTTGCTGGCTCGTGACAAGGAACCAAGGCATGTAAGTAACCAGATACCCCCCGGCAAAAAATCTGTGCTCATTCAGGTACTCCAGCCTTTAGGTAAAATGCGAGATAAGTTAGCGGTAAGTAGGCAATAATCAGACCCAACACGCCATCGAGCCACCCCACAACAATCATGGCAGCAATCGGTGCAAGCCAAAGCACATTAATGAAGAGGACCATCAGTGTCACGTTACGATGACTTTTCCAGTGCCTTGCAGCATATTGAAATGCGTGAGTTCGATGAGCTTCACTCAGGCGGCATTTGAGACGATAGCGGTTCAGTAAAGTCCAGGTAGCATCAACGACAAAGACGCCGAGCATGACAAGCCACGCCCACAGGAATTGGGGAACGAAAGTTGCATCAAGCAACATCAGGGATGCGAACATCATACCAAGGAAGCCACTGCCCCCATCTCCCATGAAGATCTTGGCCGGTGGAAAATTCCAGCACAAAAAGCCCGCAGCAGAAGCCCCCAGCAACAGGGTCAAACTCGCAAACGGCCACTCACTTCCTAAAAGGTAATGCAGTAATGCCATGACAACACAAACCGTCACGGCCTCACCGGCAGCCAGGCCATCGATGCCATCCATGAAGTTGTAAAGATTGATAAACCAGATCACACCTAACCATGCCAGCGCATAACCAAACCAGGCAAGATTTAGCTGCCACCCAAAGAAAGTCAGCTCTGGCAATCCATCAACAGCTACTACAACCAATGCAGCAGAAAGACTCTGGACAATTAAACGAGTTTTTGGCTCAAGAGACAGGTGATCATCGATAAAACCAACTAGTGCGATGCCCAGTGCTGCAATCCATATCAATAGCAAGCTTCCATATGATACCCCATACAAATCCGACACCTGGCTCACGACGAGAAAAGGAGAAGCCAACAGAAATGTAGCGACAATCGCCATGCCTCCACCTCTCGGCGTAGGTATATGATGTGAGCTGCGATGATTGGGTTGGTCAAGAAGACGGCTCTGACCGTAGCGCTTAAGTAAGCCTGTCATGATAGTGGAGAAAAACAAACATAAAACTAGAAGTAACGGAAATGTCAGCATCACAAACTACTCATTTTTGGAAGATGCCATCAGGGATAAAGCCTGAGAAAACGTATAAGGAGCTGACCATTGTAGCTGCCTCTGAGCCTTGCCTGTATCCATTTCTAGAGAGCCATAAATCCGCTGCAATTTGGCATCAATCCCAAAGCAACGGCCAATCCCTCTTACCAGAATTGATGGAATATAAAACAGTCGAGAAGGGACACCTTCAGCATCAGCAATAGTTATCAGCATTTCAGATGTCGAAACAGGAACTGGATCTGCGACCAAAAAAATCTGATTCACGGTAGCAGGATGATCTATTGCACGAGCAATGAAATCGCATAAATTGGGTAATGCCAATAAACTCCGTGCATTTTTCAAGCGGGCAAAGGGGAGTGGAAAACCGGTATGCACCATCTTTAACATGCTGGCAAAATTAGCCTTCACACCCTTACCATAAATAAGAGGAGGCCGGATAATGGTGACAGCCATACCACACTTCTTAGCAAGTGCCATCAGCCCTTGCTCTGCATCATATTTTGAGCGGCCATAAGGGTCTTGTGGTGGATTCTGGACATGTTCATCAAACGGCTTACCGGGCTCAGTCTGCTCACCATTTACTTTAATCGAGCTAATAAATATGAAGCGCTTAACACCAGCATCTGCGGCCTGGTTTGCGAGATTTAATGTGCCAATTGTGTTTACCGCTCGAAACGCTGTTAGAGGATCTGCTTCCTTATCAGACATCACATGTACCCTGGCGGCACAGTGAATGACAACATCCACTTGTTGTAATTGGGTTGTCCAGTTTGCATCTGCTGTCAAAGAGGGAGCGTTGATGTGATACGAAGCAAGCGGGTGACTTCGCACCGCACCTTTCACATTCACACCCAGACTCAGCAGGTGTTCACAGACCGCCTTGCCAACAAATCCGTTGGCGCCTGTTACCAAGACTGTACTTTTGATATCTGACATTACCACCAACGCCAACCGTGAATATTGAAGAAAGTCACCATAGAGCGCCCAAACATCCAGATATGCCGCCAACCTTTGCGCGATGCATGACCACCATGGTGCACTACCTTGACCTGTGGAACATATGCAATTTTACTTAATTTCCCTGCCCGAAGACTGATATCAAAATCTTCAAAATAGAGAAAAAACCGGGAGTCAAAGCCCTTTAATTTATGCAAGACATCCGAACGAAACAGCATAAAGCAGCCACTGACAATAAAAGGGTCCCACAGTACATCTTGGCCATTGAGCTGTTCGGACATTTCATACCTGGATAACCGACCATGGAATATTCTTTTTATCCGTCGAGGTGCAAAACCACGCAGAATAAGATCCAACACAGTCGGATAACGCTTGCACAGGCGCTGGACAACGCCCCCATCCCATGTTGCATAGGGGGTAAGCAAGCCACACTTAGGGTGTTTTTCCATGAAGACGATAGCATTTTCCAGCGCATCCTCGGCAAGTTCTATATCCGGATTCAAAATCAGATGATAGTCATCATCGTGACCTAACGAAAGATTATGGGCAGCGCCAAAGCCAGCATTATGCCCAGACCTTACCAACTCGAATGAGCCATGCCAAAATTGATTGACCCAGGCTTGGCTAAATTGCTCAGATACCCGCTGCGTATTGTCTATCAGTTTCAGACTCGCGCTAATCCCGGCCCATTCGACTGCCTTATGTAAAGAGACAAGCGTTCGGGATAACAGCTCCAAGTCTGGATGATAAGTAACTAAAGAAATTGTCAACATTTTACTTATGCACCAGCAGGACCTGTTCCGATCCATCCCTTGTTCACCAGAAACGTGACGATCTCTTGAGCACAGGCATCTGCTCTCAGATTGACAGTATTGACAATGATGTCGGGGTTATTAGGAATATCATAGTTGGAATCTATACCAGTGAAACTTTTAATAGCCCCATCCCTTGCCTTACGATATAACCCCTTTGGATCACGAGCCTCACACGTTGACAGCGATGCATCGACGTAAATCTCGATCATTCGCTCGCCCAAGCGAGCTTTTGCTAAAGTACGATCCTCTGCAAAGGGAGATATAAACGCGGTTTGCACAAGTAAACCTGCATCCGACATCAACGATGCAACCTCAATAACACGCCGAATGTTTTCTACACGGTCAGCATCACTGAAGCCAAGATCTCCATTGAGGCCATGGCGAACATTATCACCATCAAGTAAAAAACTGTGACATCCTATCTTGTACAACTTTTCATCGACCAAGTTGGCAATCGTCGATTTTCCTGAACCGCTCAACCCTGTGTACCACAATACGGCTGGCCGCTGATGCTTTTGTTCCGCACGCTGAGCTGCCGTTATCTTATGATGATGCCAGGTAATATCATTGCTCATAGAAAACCCTGCCTAAAATGGGAAGATGAGAGGAACAAGACATACAATCGCGACCAAATACAATATCGATAGCGGCAAGCCCAGTCTGATATAATCACCAAGCCCGTATTCACCGGCGCGAAATGCCATCAGATTAGTCTGGTAAGCATATGGATTAATAAAACTACAGCTGGATGCATAAGCGACCACCATTACAAAAGGCAATGGAGAAACATCCAGCCCTTGTGCAACAGCGAGGGCAACAGGCGTCATCATTGCGGCTGTGGCGTTGTTGGTGACCAACTCGGTTACGCACCAAGTAACAAGCAATACTCCTATAAGGGCAACATAGGGTGACACATCTTGCAGTGCAACCTTAACATGACTCGATACGTAGCCCATCAAACCACTTCCCTCCATTGCCTTCGCCAGAGCTAATGCCGCCATAACGATCAGCCAGAGGCCAAATGGGAATCGCCGGCGCAGCTCATTAAGTGTTAATACTCCCGTCGATAACAATAATCCAAAATAACAGATCATCGCCTTGAGAAGAGACACCCAACCTAACGCAGAGAGTGTGATAGCCAATACAAAACCACCTATCATTAGCCATTCAGTTAATGGCTTGAATGCGATGGTTGGTTTAGCGCCACGAATAATGAGAAAGTTTTTGGCCAAATTATTCCGATTGGAGAAGTCAAGACCCGTCGCTAATACAAGAAAATCACCACCTTGTAGCGTCTTTTCACCCAATGAGCCAGACAGGGTTTCTCCATTGCGTCGCATTGCAACAACGGCGGCATCAAATTTCGCCCTAAATTCAGTGTCTTTAAGCTTACACCCAGATAGCTGTGAGTCAGGTAAGACAAGGACTTCTGTTAACTCATCACCCTGTATACCGTGACGCTCAGCGTAGTTATCAAGCCCCGAAAAACGTGAGAGAAGGCCAACGGCTGTTGGATCACCTGAAAATAACAAGGTATCACCGGCCTCTAATCTATCTCCAGGAGCAACGGGGCACAAAGAACTGCCCCTTCTGATAATCTCAACGAGAAACAGCCGTTGAAGATGCCGTAACCCCGCTTGTTCCACAGTTTTGCCTATCATTGAGGAGTTATCCGAAACTCTTGCCTCTAACAGATAGGGCATTAAGGCATCATTATCGAGTTTATCATTCGGCAATAGATTACGTGCAATCCATAGCCAGGCCAGGCCTAACGCAGCGGCGATCACTCCAACCGGGAAAAAATCCAGCAGATGTAACCCCTCTAACCCAGCATCCAGCATCATAGTATTAACAATTAAGTTGGTTGAAGTACCAACTAATGTCAGCATGCCTCCCATTGAAACCGCGTAAGTCATCGGTAAGATAAGACGACGACCCGAGTGCTGTTGGGACGCTCGCAAGGGTCCCAACAAAATAGACACTATTGCCGTATTATTAAGAAAGGCAGAACTCATCAGAGCAGATAGCATAACGCGCCACCAACTTCCGGTAAAACCTCTGGCCAACATCCAGCTAGTGATACGCTGTAGCCAAAAAGTCCGCTCAAGTACGAATGCGGTACAAAGCAATAACACCAGCGTCACAAGACCTTGATTTGCTGCACTGGCGATCAAGTCATCACTACTAATCGCACCGGAAATATAAAGCACGAGTAAAGTACAGCCAAATATCTTTTCCGCTCTATGGTGCCAATAAGCCAATGCCACTAGGGTGATGATGAAGATAAGCAAAACCCATAATGCTTCAGATGTCATAGTAGCTCACGGATATTTTTCGCATCCCAGTGTGGGAAGTGTTTCCTGATCAGCGCATTTAACTCCAACTCAAACTCGCTGAATTTAGAGTCTTGCCAAAATTCCGCAGACGGGATTTCACTGATCATACCTGCGCCTAATGTGGCGTTCGATATCCTGTCGACGATGATAAATGAACCCGTTTTATGGCTCTCCTGGTAAAGATCGACAGGTATAGATTGAGTAAATTTTATCTTACAGTGCGCAATTTCATTAAGCCGAAGGTGAGCCGCTGCATGATGTGAAAAGTCATTAACATCAACGCGGTAGTCAATTGACTCCACAGAACCTGTTAAGACCCGAGTCCCGATTCTAATCTCATACTGTTGATGGGGTTGTAATGGCTGCTCATGTAACCATACGAGCATGCCACTCACATGAGACACATTCTCCCATTTTTCATCATTGGACACGATGACATCACCACGACTGATATCTATGTCGTCATTGAGTGTCAAGGTAATGGCCTGCCCCGTTTCAGCAGAAGGAAGGTCTCCATCAAAAGTCACAATACGTTCGACCTTGCTTTCTTTTCCTGATGGCCAAACGCGCACCAAATCCCCTACTCGAACAACGCCACGAGCGACGGTGCCACAATAACCTCTGAATTCTCCATCGGGGCGATTCACGTATTGCACCGGGAAACGCAAAGCGCCATTCACTGGCGGATTCACCTCAACGGTCTCCAAAAAAGTCAGCAAGGTTTCGCCCTGATACCAGGGCATCACCAAGCTTCTTTCTACCACGTTGTCACCACGCAATGCAGATAGAGGGATAAACTGAGGCTCTACAAAGTTGAGATCTTTGGTGAAGGTCATGAAGTCATAGCATATTGTCTCAAAGCATTCCTGCTTATACTCAACCAAATCCATTTTATTGACAGCAACAATAATATGTTTGATTCCGAGCAACGAACAGATATAGCTATGGCGTCGAGTCTGGGGCTTGACACCCGACCTGGCATCAATGAGTATGATGGCCAAGTCACAGTGTGAGGCACCAGTAGCCATATTACGCGTATATTGTTCATGGCCCGGAGTATCGGCGATGATAAACTTGCGCTTGTCGGTAGAGAAATAGCGATAAGCCACATCAATCGTTATTCCCTGCTCGCGTTCGGCCTGAAGCCCATCGACTAACAGAGCCAGATCCACTTCTTGGTCTGTAGTATTAAATTTACGAGAATCTCGTTGCAGGGCCGCCAGTTGATCATCGTAGATCAACTTTGAGTCGTGCAACAATCGGCCTATCAAGCTACTCTTGCCATCGTCGACACTACCGCAAGTCAGAAACCGTAACTGTGATTTCTGCTCGTTCGATGTCAAATATGCATCAAAGTCGCTGTTCATCAACTCTTTAGCCATTCTAGAAATATCCTTCCATCTTCTTCTTTTCCATCGAAGCGGACTGATCCGAATCTATTAAACGTCCTTGCCGCTCCGATGTTCTCGCCTGAAGCATCTCAGCAATGATAGCGGGTAGCGTGTCTGCATTTGACTCAAATGCACCTGTCAGTGGGTAGCAACCCAGAGTGCGAAAACGCACCGTTTTCATCTGCGGCGTTTCCCCAGGGAGAAGGCGCATTCTGTCGTCATCCACCATGATAAGGGTTCCTCCTCGCTCCACAACCGGGCGGGGAGCCGAAAAATAGAGAGGAACTATCTCAATCTTCTCGCGATAGATATACTGCCAAATATCTTGCTCTGTCCAGTTCGATAAGGGAAAGACGCGGATACTTTCACCCGGATGAATACGTGTATTATAAATATCCCAAAGTTCCGGGCGTTGATTCTTTGGATCCCAACGATGCTGGTCATCACGAAATGAGAACACTCGCTCTTTGGCGCGACTTTTTTCCTCGTCACGACGAGCACCACCAAATGCAGCATCGAACTTGTATTTATTGAGTGCCTGCTTAAGCGCTTCAGTTTTCATTATGTCGGTGTAAGAAGAGCCATGGTCAAATGGATTAATTCCTTTATCCTTTGCCTCCTTGTTGGTGTGAACCAACAAGGTGAATCCATACTGGGCTGCCATCCGGTCACGAAACTCAATCATCTCGCGAAACTTCCATCCGGTGTCCACATGTAACAATGGGAAAGGGATTTTTCCTGGATAGAAGGCTTTGCGTGCCAGATGAAGTAACACGGAAGAATCTTTGCCAATAGAGTAGAGCATCACTGGATGCTCAAACAGGGCAACGACCTCACGGAAAATGGTGATTGCTTCGTTTTCCAACAGGTCAAGACTATTTTCCATTACTGAAGCTCCACATCAAGACTTAACGATAACCACGATACCATTGAATTTCACTTCCTGGTATATCAAGGCACACGCTTTAAATGCATTAATAATTTCGTGATGAGAGCCGTGAGCATATAATACAGCATGGCCATCACGAATCTCTTGGCAAGCATTCTCTACATCGCCACTCGCCGAAAGCATGTCAATATCAACATCCTTATGCATGTAGTTATCAAGATAATATTTGTAATAGGCTTCATTGGGTGACCAAGATGCAAAAATCTTATACTTTGAAACACCATAACCATCTGATATAAATTTCGCAGCTTCTTTGTACTCTTCTTTTTCATATACATTAGCCTGACTATCTGCTGGGGGGGAAAGCCAGGAGATAAGAAAAGCCACGAGTATGAGTACTGTTTTTCTTTCTGTCAGGTTAGACAGTGCATGAAACAAAAGATAGATGCACCAAGGAATGATGAAGATAAAGTGGCGTGGATGGAGAATTCCTGATTTTTTGCAGACAAAGGCCAACACAGCGATTGACAGTAAGATAGCGATGACAATGTATTGCTCAGTGTGCTTTTTTTTCAAAAAAACATAGGCGGCAGATAGTGCAATGGCAACAATCCCCCAGCCAAAATAACCATACATTATAGTCAACATTGAGCTCAGGGACTGAGTGTATGATAATTGAGACCACGCAACGCCACCCTTCGCGGTGAAAAGAAGACTGTGATATGAAAGATATATCCAGAGCACAACAAAAGGCACTGGAATTGCCAGAAGCCAATAACGCCTTCTTTTTATATCATCCCACGCAATGGAGAGGTAAATGATACCAATAAACACCGCCATATAATAATGGGTTAAAAATGACGCTGTCGCTAAAGCATAAAATGTATACCGCCAAACACTCTCATTACCATGCCCAGTTTTCACTTTGGTAAATGCCAAGAGACAGAGAGTGGAAAGCATCATGAAAAACATATAGCTTCTGGCTTGCGTCACATAACTTTGAGTTACGGGGAGCCATAACAAAAGCAACGCGGTGGCGATAATAGACAGTTCTGTTTTGTTTTTTAGCTTCGATCGACATGCGGTCAAAATAAATAAAATCGCTAACATAATGATAGCGACATTAAAACCACGTAGTGAATATTCTGAATCACCGAAGAGCGATGCCCACGCTTTGAGGGAAAGATCATACATGGGTGGATGTTGCTCACCGGCCTTCACGGTCAGAAAGCTGTCCTCCATCTCAATCTGAAGCACTGTCTTTCGCTCATATTGAGTATCAAAAACAGGATGGTAGCGAATTACGGAAGCGGTGAATAACTCGTCGGACCAAAAGCCTCGCTCGTTGAGAATGGGTATCATTTTCCATATGGCGCATATCATGACCAGTACATAAAATATGACCAGGCTAGTGCTGTTATCATCCCAAAGACGCCGCATTCTTATTGTCATTCAACGGATACCCCTATTTATGGTCCGTTCTGCATGCAGGTCTCTAACCGCGAATACAAAACGGACCGTTACCACAAGTCTTCAATATACGGGGTGAACGATCTCCTCTATCGGCTGGCTCAGATAGCCACTGCATATCTTGGTTTCGCTCACTCCCGCACTATCTCACCATTACACCGAATTACTTAACAATCTCATGTATCGGTCTTCTGCTCAGAAAACGCTTAATCGCTCTTTGTAGTCGGAAGGGAATAAGACGCGCCAGGGAGCCAATGAAGGGGCGATTTCGTACCTTCCACAAGAGCTGTAAAAGGCGCTCTTTACGCGACAACAACACGACTGTGGGTGCAAGTGACAACTTTTCACACCATATCTTTGCCAACGTTTCAGCATCGGTTGACTGCGCGACCAGATCAACGCGCAAATATTCACCGGCATAGAAATGCTCACGTAGTTCGATGCTGTCATCATCCTGAACGGTCGCGACAAATGAGGTCAGATCCGCGCCTTGAGCATACGCTCGCCAGAAGGCGGCACAATCGAGCGGCTTAATATCCCAGGGCAATAGCGAAGAGTGAGCTCGCTCCTGTGTGCGTTCGATAAAGGCGCCAAGATCCGGGCAAACGACAGGGTAGCAACGCTCGAGAGCAATGGAGAGCGTATAGCTGTAGGTCTCAGGCCACAGCGCCGGGAACCAGACCACGTGCGGTTTAATGTTATCCAGCTTCTCATCGAGTTGAGACAAGCTATAGGCACCATGGTTCACGATGCCGCGCAAGGGACGATAACCGTAGCCCAGCAAATGGAATTCCACCTTGGCCGGGTCGCACAGCAAGGCTACTTGTTCGAGCAAGTCGGCCCCTTTCTCACGACTCAGGGCCCCCAGGATCAGCACCCGCAAGGGTTCACCCGCTACATGTGTCTGCCGGGGTATTGGGTAATCTTGAGCGTCCGGGTGATATGCCACGACGGCTTTGCCAGAGAGCTCGCTCTCGTTACCATAGAGTCGGCTAAAGCGCTGATAGAGATCACGGCAGGGATAGATGATCCGCTCAGCCCGGGAGAGCAAAGGCAGCACTCCGTTTCGCCACTCCTTGCCAGAGACAGCAATCTGCGCAGCTTGTCGGCATACTTCATCCCACTCCTTGCGCTCATCACTGACAAACTGCCCATAGCTATCCGTCAAGGTGGGATTGCCATTGATCATGTAATAATCATGAATCGTCACATCATATGGCACACCGAGCGAGCTGGGCAGTAGCCAGGCTCGCGGCGATAGCCCCATGACATGATGAAAATGCACACGCCCGACGCCAAGCTCACGCAAGAAAGCCACAAGCAGTTCATATTCGGTGTGGATATTGAAGACAAAGGCATCGCTCTTATCGTCTTCCAGGGCACTGAGATAGAGATTGACGTGCCCTTCTTGCTGGCCCGGGGTCAAACGAAGGAAGTAGGCTTTACCGAGATAGTGAGTGGCCAACTCGGAAACATGTTGAGCCACACCACCACCAAGATGATGGGCGACAGAAAGCACAACAGGAAGACCGCTTTGTACTACAAACTTTATCTTGGCCATCATCCGCGCCAGCTTGGCAGGGTCTTGCCCAATAAAGGCCATCACATCACGGGTATAGTTAGGATGGAGGGCATTTAGTAGCTCAAGTGCTCGAGCCTTGCGAGGATCCCCTTCTTCTTGAAAGCTGACCCCCCCTTTGTGGTACGCAAAAACATTAAGCTGGTGATAATTTTTCCAACCCAGCTTATGGGCACGCTGACACCAGTCATTTTCCTCACCATAGCCCTTACCGAAGGTCTGCTCATCGAAATAACCGACAGCATCGAGACAATCGCGACGGATATACATACAGAAGCCTACTCCCGTCGGTACTTCGACGAGTTCATCTTCAAGAGGCAAGGTAGAGAACAAGCGATCCAATGCATTGACGTCAAGCTCCGCAAAGAGGGCATTATCCTGACAAAAATGAGGAAAGCTGCAGATCGTCGCATTATTGGAAAAAGGTGTAAGGCTAGCGACCCGTTCATGACGATAGGCAGCTAAGCGCATCCGCTCCAGCCAGTCAGAATTAGCGACCTCAACATCACTGTTCAGAAGCAATACATCACGGTCAGGATGGAGAGCCATACCAAAATTGACCGTCCCGACAAACCCCTTGTTTTTCTCATTTTCATAAAGCTCGAATCCCAAGGGGCTGGCCTGCTCACGCAACCATTGGGTCAAGGCTGGCTCGGGGGAACAGTCATTGACGACGATCAGCCTGGCCCAATCGGGCATCCCCGGCAGCAGGGAAAGGATGCACTCCTTGGTCTCGTCAAGACCCCGATAGACAGGAATGATAATATCGAGGGGTTTCATTTCGAACATGAATTTGCTCACAACTTTGTAACAAAACGATTAATAAACCAGTGCAACATCGGATGTGCACGGATGGCATTGAGATGTAACTGCTGCTCTTCAAGAACTTGGCTAATGTCTTCGATACGTTGCTTATATGCATCTATTTCCAAGTTACATTGATTGAGCGCCACATCTCTTTGCTCAACGATACGAATGGCGTATCCATGCGCCTCTCCCTCTTCCTGTAGCTGCTCATTGAGGCGATGGATCTCTGCATCACGAACTCTCAGCGTATCGAGCGCTATCGCATGTTGCTCTCCCAGCACGCCCAACTGCTGCTGCAATAACGCCAGTTGTTCATCACGCTGATCTATGGTGGCCAACGCCAGCGAATGGGATTCTCCCAAGTGCATGGAGGCAACTAATGCGGTATTGAGAGTTCGAAAATCAGTAACAAGTGTCTGCAACCACAGCTCTGCGCTTGCAAGCTCATCACGATAGTGGGCATGCCAGTGTGACCAATCATGCTCAAGGATCTGTTCTCCATGGGCAGCAATCTTGTCCGCCAAAACATTCAGTGAAGTAACGCGGGAATTTTTGCTGCCACGGCTTAATTGCCGCTGCATACTAGGATCGATAAAATCAGCAGACGCGGTAGTAGACAAAGAAAGTTGAAGCTGAATATGCGCTAAAGCTGCACCAGGATTAGCCAGCATAGCCTCATAATCAAGCCAGCAACGAGGCAGGTTACGTGTATAGGCTTCGGCCGAGAACGTATATTCTCCCCAAAGCAGTTGTCCTAGCAACAAGCTCATTTGATCTCGCTTTTGCAGCGAGCGCGCGACCTGATCCATATCGCGATTCATCAGTAAATAACAAGCCTCATCGCCCATGTAGCTCATTGCTTGCTGCCAACATGGCAACAAAACCGACAAGCGGGGATCCTTCAGCCCACATTGTTGCGCATCAGCAAACTCCGGGTGCCTCAAAAAGGCACACATACGACCAAACAGAGCATCACTGGGCCGCCAGCCTTGTTCAAATTGGGTCATTAATGAAAAGGGATCAAACCAAGCAGCACCAAGCTCTTTCAGCAATGCCTCGTTGATAGCAACCAGCTCAGCATGCTCCCAAAAGCCCTTTTCATTTACATCACCCTGTAACTCAATAAAAGAGTCACCAAAAGCAATGCCATTATGAGCAAGTGCGCCAGCAATAGCGCTGGTACCGCTTCTGTGCATACCGAGCACGAGGATCCAACGCCGAGTTTTATTTTCCATCATCCATCACCCCGTTGTAACCCGTGACACTGTTCTGCAGCGAAAGCCCAAATCCACATAGCTGGTTGCTGTCTCGGCTGGATTGGGCAATACCTTGAAGACCAAAGCATCAAGCTTTCGTGCCAGGAACCCGCTATATTCGGGCGTGTCACCATATACACCGGCATTCATAAAATAGGTTCCGGCATTAAGGCAGAGTTTGAACTCGCACTCCACCGTCAGTTTGGTACCGGCACGAAGCGAAACACCACTAGCCTGCTGGGGCGGAGCGCTACTCACACCACCGATTGAAACACCATCAACCCTCTTCACCAAAGTACCGTAGAAAAAGTTATCCACATCATGATGGAGTCCAATCTCGAACCGATAGCGGTAACGATTTCCCTTATGAAGCAGATTTACTCTGAACCCATGTTCATCAAGTAACATGGGATTATCGATAGAGGCCCCGTTCTCGACATAATCAGTACTCTGTGCCACCAACCCTTCAATAAAAAAATCAGGATGGCAAGGATGCTCATGCTGCGGTTCCGATGCAATCTCATCGTCAGAAACAGGTGTTGTGGCAACGGAGGTAGATTGCAGCAATATACTCTGGCGAACCTCATCCCGCTGCTCAGGGCGGGCATAGAGCAACTTCTGATACAACCCGACAGCCTGTTTTGGCTCGCCATCAAACAGCAATTGGCCGTGATCGAGTAGCAAGGCCCGATCGCATAACGACACAACTGACTCTGCCGAATGAGAAACAAAGAGGATGGAGACGCCTTGGCTCTGCATCTCACGCAATCGGGCAAAGCACTTGCGCTGGAACGCTTCATCTCCCACCGCAAGAGCTTCATCGATAATGAGAATGTCAGGTTCTACATGAATCGCAACAGCAAAGGCAAGGCGGACATACATACCACTCGAGTAGGTCTTGACCGGCTGATAGACATGTTCACCTATATCGGCAAACTCCAGTATCGCTGGCAACATAGCCTCGGTCTTGGCACGACTCATCCCGTTGATACTGGCATTAAGATAAATGTTCTCAAGCCCGCTGAATTCTGGATTAAAACCAGCCCCCAGCTCCAGCAATGCAGCAATACGTCCGTGACGAACGATATCGCCACCGGAAGGGGTCAAGGTACCACAGATAAGTTGCAGTAACGTCGATTTACCGGAACCATTTGCCCCCACGATTGCCACCGTCTCTCCTTTGGCAAGGGAAAACGTAATGGGGAGCAGGGCTGGATGATGCGTATAACGGCCACCCCATCCGAGCAGATCCAACAAACGCTGGACAGGTGAAGCAAATACCTTGTAAGTTTTTGACAAGGCATTTATCGACAAACAGCAGGATTTTGTCATCAAAGCAATCCGAATATGAGATAACAAGCAGGCGATTATACGCATCAGATCCTGCTCTGCCAGCAGTTTCAGGATGTGTGACGAGACAGTTCCTGACTCACAACACGGTTCCAGTGCAACGCACCATCGGCCAGCAGCGAACGATCAAATTCAGGACGAGCAAACATCGCCCAGCGTTGACGTGGGTGAGCCCAGTCCAGCATCAACAACTCAAAACCATATTCTGCCGCCAGGGCCGCCACCGTTTCGGGACGAAACGAGACACAGCCGGGATAAATCCACCCTTCGCCGGTAAAGTCCTCATCGGCCACCAGAAACGTCGCAAAAAGGGCTCCGCTCGGCTTCATATGTTGCGCCAATTCACTCAACCAGCCACGCATCAGCGATAACGAGGTATGGCTGAAAATAGATTGCGCCACCACAAAATCGAGCCCCAAAGGCTGCTCAAAGGCTTGAAGATTGGCCGCATAGGTAAAACGGGGCTGCTTGATCCTGACCATATCACGGCCTATTTCCTGCTCAATTCCCTGTTCGACCAGCCAGCGATTCGGTTCAGCCCCGACATAATGACCGGCATTGAGATAGGGGATCAACAAACGCCCCAGGCGTAATGAGCCGCAGCCAACATCGAGCAAAGTATGATGCTGGCGCAAACCGGCGCAGGTCAGCAAATTGAACACCATGGCTGAGACCAGATCATAATCTTCGGCAGGGCCGACATAGGCGCGGTAGTGCTCACTGCCAGGCGCCAGCCCAATCCCGGTGTCGGTGGTCACCACCTTGCGTTTAAAGCGAGAAAACATCTTGCCACTCCCAATAAGACAAAAACCCTCGCACCCTAACGAGAGAGGGGATAAGGGTCAAGCAAAAAAAATGGGCAGCCAAGGCTGCCCATTTTCAAGAACCAGACTGAATTACTTCAGCAGGGTCAGTACACCGTTGGTCTTGTGAGCAGCGTACACTTGTACCGCAATACCAGATACTACATCGGTACGAGTGGTGGTAGCAGTCACAGAACCATCAGTAGCAGTTCCGGAAGTGCTGTTCAGACCAGCCAAAACAGGAACCTGAGCATCAACCACCAGACGCAGCTTGCCAGTGTAGTCAGCGGCAACACCGGCGGCAGCGGCGATATCTTTGATATCGATCTGAGCGGTAGAGGCGCGTGCAGCCAGCTCACCCTTGTCGGCGCCGAGAATGGCAGCCAGAGTAGTTTGCTTGCTGTTACCAGCATCGTCGATCACTGTAATGGCGACTGCACCCTTGGTAGCGGTCTTGTTGGTGATACGAACGAAGTTGTTGTATGCGCCGTTCGGGTTCAGAGCCATCTCAACTTCAGCAGTGGAGCCATTTTTCTTCAGCACTGCAGCGTTTTCGACAACAACAGGGGCAAACGTGAAGCCAGCGACAGGGGTAACAACAGTATAGGTAGCCTTGACAGTAGTTTCTGGGATAGTGTCAGTACCGTTTACGGTATAAACCACTGAGTCAACCAGAGTAACGTTGTTACGAGTGGCAGACTGCTTGTCAGCAGCGATGGTGAAGACATTGGCAGGAGTACCCTTCTCTGTCATAGAGGAAACAGGCTTGAAGTTACCATCCAGCTTCCAAGAAGAGGCACTTACAACGTCAGTAACCGCAGTGATCGCAGTACCGTCTTGCTTCATGATACCAGTCTGGCTCAGAGCAACTTTCAGGTCGACCAAATCGGTGGCAGTAACACCGCCCTCGAACTTCTTGCTTTCGGAAGTAGAGGTGATGTCGATCTTCTTGATACCAGCGGACTGGGCAGCAGATACTTTCAGTACTGGAACGAAGGAAATCAGGGTACCCTGCTTGCCAGTCACCAGACTGTTGGTCTTGTTCACTGCGTTTGCAGCAGTTTCGTAGATGTTGTACTCAACATTAGTGTCAGCTTGGTTGGCTACAGTTACTTGACCTCTCAGCTCGAGAGCTTGGGCTGCGGTGGTACCACCAGCGATGTTGAAGATAGCGAAGGATTGACCGTCACCACCAGAAGCCAGAGACCAAGCACCCTTACCGTCTTCGAGCGCAGTAAGACCTTTAAGTGCCGGGACACCAGAGAACTTGGCACCGTTGGACAGATCGAAACGTACGTACGGAGTGGTCAGGGCAAAACCAGCCTTCACGTCAACCAGCTTGGTGCCAGGAACAGCGGGGGATGCGGAGGGAGCAGGAGCAACGCCAACGGCAGTATTTGCAGTGAACGCTTGCTCTTTGGCGAACAAGTTAGCAACTTGGTCTTTTGCTGCGTCATCGAGGTTTACCGCCGCGGCATTGAAGCTCAGACCAGCAATGGCCAGTGCAATCAGTGACTTTTTCATTAGAATCATTCTCCAAAAATTAAACTAGTTTAACCCGAGCACCCTCAGGTAAGACGAAACCTGCTTTTCTACTGCATGCCCCTTTTCCGGAAAGATGTATCACACAAAGAAAAGACGAGCCTCTGTTGCTTAAAAGCCCGTTGATCATATCTGTCGCACTAAAATAATCAAGCCCTCTCAACCCTTTATGCGCCTAGAAAAGCGCCAAACGCACCAAAGCGTGAAAAAAATCACAAAGAAACGACCCCGTATGACACCAGACTGATGATAAAAACAGCAACAAGAGTTGCGTTAGACACCACACCTCTACTACTTTGCGCCCGCGGCAATGAGCATCCATCGACTCTCTGGGTGTTGTATGTCTCCGCCACGATCAATTATTACTGTTGCGTTATTGACAAAAACAAGATTAACCACTGCTCACCAAACAACCAAAAAAGCCCCCGCCCCACACAAACGGCGTCATTAAGGGCCAACCTATCAGCTCAATGGCCATGACTACCCTCACTGCATGCGACAAAAGGTTCCACTGTAGGAGGGGCTAGCCGGATGAGCCATATCTAGCAAAAAACGGGCAAAAAAAAGCGGAGCACAAGGCTCCGCTAAAAACGATCGGGTTATTCGATAATAATTACTCTCCTATCGCCCCTTCGGGGGCCAACCCCGGCAGGTAACGGCGCTTGAGAGTGGGGGCATTGTTAAGTTCAAGTTGTTGTTGATATCGCTCTGTCAGGCTTTGCGCCTCATTAAAATCACGGATCACATACGGGATGATCATCACAACCAGCTCGGTGCGATTCTCACTATTACTCTTGGATTTGAACAGGCTACCAATCCAGGGAATATCCCCTAGCAAGGGAACGCCGGTATCCCCCTCCCCTTTGGTGCTTGAGATCAGTCCCGCCAACATCACTGAGCCACCGTCGCGCAGAGTCAAGGCAGTTTCAACTTTACGGTTCATGATCGTTGGACTCAAGGTCTCGGTACTGCTCGAGTTATCAGCCTGTTCTGAAAGCTCCTGGCTGACACTCAAATCGACCACACCGCTCGCTTGAACTGTCGGTTTGATCGTCAGGATTACCCCGGTCTTGCGATATTGTACCGTTTTGTTGATAGGTGCATCCGGGTTCTCTGTTGACTGGCTGGTACCCGTGACCACAGGTATTTCATTGCCCACCTCGATACGCGCCTCTTCACCACTTCGCACCATCAACTTGGGACTGGAACGAATTACAGCCTGTTTATTTTCATAGAATGCATTGAGTTTGGCGCGTGTCTGACCTGCACTATTCAGTGTCAGATTCAACCCGGTGCTGCCCAGACCATTCGCGGTCCCCAAAATCAAGTCTTTAGAGCCAAAATCAGTGTGGATGTTTTGCCAATCGACTCCCAACCCCTCTTTATCGTTCAGGGTGACCTCTGCAAGCAGTACATCGATCATCACCGAAGGCACCGGCTTGTCCAATGAGGCCAATAATGGCCTCATTTTTACCCATTCTTTACCACTTCCTTTAAAAATAAGCGAATTACGATTGGCATCAACGACAACACTACCTTGTTCACCATTGCCACTCATGATGGTTGGTGTATTTTTGGCCTGTTCGCCACCAGCCAAAGAACCGTTCCCCTTACTTTCGCCGGTTGCACTGACGGTATTACTGCTATTGACACCGGTCGAAGGAATATTGGCACCATAACCCAAGGCTCCCAACATGGTGGCAATCCCGGCCGCTTGAGTATTGCGCACCTGATAAATGAACAACCCCTGTTCAACCTTCTCTTGTGATTCCCGATCCAGGATTTCGACCCACTGTCTGACATGGCTCAACACTTTGGTGTCAGATGCGAAGACAATGATACGCTGCAGTTCTTTCATTTTAAGAACGATGATACCACCGAGCGGAGGTGTTTCAGATACATCATAACCTTCTGATTGCAACACCTTAATCAAGGCATTCCCTAACTGCTCAGCATCCGAATAGACCGGGCTGATAGCAAGACTACGGCTGCTTTTTAATGCGGGTTGGTCAAACAGTGAGATCGCAGCAGTTGCACTTTGCACTTGCTCAATCGGTCCCCGGAGCATGATGGTATTGGTCATCGCATCCGCCTTGATGCTCAAAGGTGACCCCGTAAACATCTCGTTCAGCCAAGAAAGCATCTGGTTGCTGTTAACAACCCTCATTGGCACCAGTTGAAATACAGGTCGATGAGACATCGGCACATCCGGCAAGGCACTACCACTGACTATCAAAGGCAATGCATCATTTGCGACGTTCGAGCCGACTTGAAAATACAACACACCTTCACGTTCTTTGATATCCACGCCATAATCAGCCAACACATTTCTGGCAGTATTAAATAAAACGGGTAGCGGCTGAGGCTCACTCATTCGCAATGTAACAAGGTCTGTTTTCTTTTGTAACTCAGGGCTAACAACAAAGGAGAGCCCCAAGCGATTACCGAATACTTCATTAATGAAGGCTGGAAGAGGGAAGTTGTTCACGTTGACACTGATTGAATCCCCGCTCAAGCCTTTGCCCAAGTTATCTACAACCGGTTCAACATAACGAACCTGCTGAGACCCACCGGGTGTGATGGCAAACCTGTCTCTTTTAAGGCCAGCAACATCTTGAGTTTGCTCTGCCTGCAAAGACTCATCAAGCGCAGAAACCTGCTGAGGTTCCCGCAGAGGAGATGATGGGATAGGTGTCGGTTGTGTGTTAATTGCGCAACCACTTAATACGCCCATCACGGCTAACCAAGTTCCTGAGCGAAGGATACTTGTACGCGTTGAGTGGAGGAAGTCAATCTGCAGACTCTGTTGTTTCATGGTTTGGTTATTACCTGGTCTTCGTTCTGAATCGGGTTAGGATAAAGGGCCATTGTACCCTGTTGGTTATCACTAGATTGCCAAACAAGCGTGGTCTGACCGAGAGATTCTACACGTTTATTTCCGTCAAAATTCATCCCCACCGTTACCTTATGCACCTTCAAATCGGGCGCAAGCAGCAGGGCACTTCGCTCGCCTCCTTGGCTGACAATGGCCACCAATAACCATGATGCCATTGAGACCGCTTTATCATCCTTATCACCCGTTGATTGACTCTCTTCAATCACAGGCCACACCCTTGCTAGCACCTTGGGAGAAACTCTCACCGATGAAGACTGGCCTCCTGCCGGCCATTTCCAATCCGTAAAAGAACTGGAGCTGGATTCATTGATATCTAATGGCCAAAGAAATCCAACGGCCAGGGCTGAAAAACCCGCACATACTGCAAACAAAGTACGTTTGACTATTGCTCTACTTTCCACGGGAAATACCATACGGTTGCGATAATATTATATCCCACCAAATCTTCATTTAGCAGTTGAACATTCATACTATCAACTCTATAAGATGGGGTATGCTGTTCAAGGCCGTTTATCATTGCCAAGACTCGGTTAGCAGCACCCTGCCCACTTAGCCGAAGCTGCAATGGAATTAATCCACTGTCTGCTTGCACCTTGGCCGCACTTGACACCTCAATTGACACATTGCCCAAGTGATGTTGTTTTGCCTCTGCTGCCGCGAATGTCTGGATGTCAGCCCTAGCTAACGACTCACTAGACGCCATGCCAAAGCGTTTTCCCTGAACGTCAATCGCTTTTCTCGCCTGACTGAGTCTTTCCGGCCATTGACTCTCCCCGACTAAACTCTGCTGGTCATTCCACTCGCTATATTTTTTTGCAAGAGACTCTTTCAATTCACCCCGTGAATCAGAGAGCAATAAATTAATCCATAACAAGAATATTAAAATGACACACCAACAAGCCCAGCGCAGACGATTGTTTTCTGACAGCTGCTCCTTGGTTTTTTGCCATTCATTTATCATCCAGGACTTAGTTATCATTACTCTTTCATCCTATCCACAGAGGGTCTGACATTAGCGGTCAGTGTTATTGTATTACCATCACCATTGATCTGAACCTGGGTTCCGCTAAGGATAAAACCACCTGCACGAAGCTTATCTATTCGCTGCACATACTCACGCGGCTCAGGTTTTTTATCCACTAATCGTAGCCGCAACAACCCGCCCTGATAGTCATAGCGTTCCACGCGGCCTGTGTGCGCTGGTAATGTAGTCAGAACGGCATTGATCAGGTCATGTTGACTCGTGCTACTGAGCCTCTCCCTGGCGACATATTGAGCCTTAGCCTGATATGCACGCTGGCGCGCATGCTGCTGTAATAGTCCGCCTTCTTCTTGCTCGGCCAAACGCGTTTCTAACATTTGACCCTTTCGCCATAGATCCATGATGGCGCCACTTTGTAGTAGCATACTGAGCATGAGAGCCATAGTCACCAACAACATGCCCACATCAATCAACCATTGCTTCTCACGAGGCTGCAATGGCGTTGGAGCCAACCGGTCGAGTGCAATACCACCGCCCCCAAGTGGAACCCACTTGGAACCAATTAATACCCCATTTTCCCATGACTGAGATTCGGCACCTTCCAAATTCTCGATCATTCGCTCGGTAGAATCCTCTTCGGGTACAAGTATCGAATCGGGTATGCAAGGAATCGTGGCGGCCTCAGGCAAACGAGCTAAGAGCGCAGATTTATCCCAGAGCCACACCATAGCACTGGCACCTTTCCAGATGGCATAAAAGCCCGTTTCCTGAAATGGGGTTATTAGCTCAACTCTCTGGTTCAATGCCTTCCCACGCTTGGCCGTGGGCACCTTCGAAAAATCCAGATGATAATAGAGGGACAGCGAGCGACAGACGATCACTCTTGAACGTAATCCAGGTAATTGAACCTCATCAATCTGAGACCGAGTGACCAACCATTGCCTAGTGGAAAAATGGTTTAAAATCCAGCTTTGAAGATGCCTGACATGGTTGGTTATCCGTGTAATCGAAAGCATAACTGACTTCCCAAGGCACTACGATAGAATCAGGCGATAATGATATCCCAACCCATCGCTGTTGTCTGCATTGCATATCCGAGCGACGAAAAATCACTCGAATATAGTTATCGAAATAGAATCTTGTTGAAAGTGCATCCAGAGGTAAAATCGCTCCCAATCGCTGATTTGCATCTGGTAGATTCTGAAATGGTTTTTTTTCTCTTTCCGTCACGATCTGCTTCGCCAGCTCATCTCCAATACCAGGAAGAGTGGCAAGTAATGCTCTAGGCATGGTATTTAAGTTGATGACCTGCCCAGATGTTTCTGTGATATAGGGCATTGATGCATGTAACCACCCCTTCCATTGTGGCGCACTCAACAAGTTGAAAACTTGCCCAGGTGAAACCATGAAACGATGTGAAGGCAACGTCATTCCCGCATTGACATAGTCACTTTCCACAGCGCCATTTAATCGTCTCAGATCATCTTTATCTGTATAGTCCTGGAGTTGATCAAGAAAATTATTAGCGACGGAAAAGTTCACATCGATTGACTGTAAATAGGCAGTCCAACGATCTCTGTCAGGGTCAATGAGCCCCAACAGACTGCTCTCATCCGCCAATGAAAATTGAATCGCCCCTATGCCTTGATAAACTCTATTATCAAGCGCCATAAGTAGCCCATCAGTATTCATCATGGTGGGCGATGCAGACTCCTGAAGTTTCAAAGAACCATATGTTGGTTGCCTTGTAGAGAACAAATGAAGCAAGGTCGACAGGGTTGCCTTTTCATCCAGTCTTAATTGGATGTCCTGCTTTATCTTTTCGGCTACCTCGATACGCTGTTGACTATATGCACTAACAAATGCCGCAACTAATGAAAGTACAATTAATAGTCCAAGCACAGAAATGAGGACAAAACCATCATCCCTTCTGCTGCTTCTTTCCATTTTTTCATGTTCAAGCCGAGCGTTAGAGATCACGATAGTCCCCTCTGGGGTAGGTTCGGTTCGGCATATCTACAAGAATCTCAAACAATATCGCCCCCCCGTTCACTACTTTTAGCGATATTGCATCCGGCTTTTTCAGGTATGAATTATGTGGTGGTGATGTTATTGCAGGCCATCGGGTAGAGGCCTCACCTTTGAAATAATAAGAAAACTCACCCTCGGAACCCTCTGGCCACCTCATGATTGGCCATTCCAACCCAATCTGAGAATAAGACAGGACGAGCTTATTGTTGCTATCTTTCGATAAGCGCCATTCAATTGGTTGAGTCTCACCACTGTCACCGACTAATGGTGTGTGACTGACCGCTTTAATCGTCTGCGATGAGCCTAAAAACTGACGTTCTTCATTGCTGTCGACCTGAACACCTGCCAGTGAACTTTGTAACCATTTGTTAGATAAATACACTGGCATTTCGGTCCACTGGCGACTTTGCACACGCTGATAGGTCACCAATGCACTGTTTAAACCTTGGAACAACAACGCAGTTACCAACCCAAGGATTGCCATCGTGACCAAGAGCTCTAATAGAGTTAAGCCTCGTTGCAAATTTGGATTAAAACGCATTCATGACATCCCCTACTCCGGGCTTCAGTTCAAAGTTAACGATCCGAGTAGAATAACTCTGGTAGGTACGCGAACCGATGGAAGGGGTAAGAGCAACTTCATACAGACTCACAAAGAAGTTGCTTCCGCCCATCTCACCCATTTTTGTGGCATTCATCTCTATCGATGAACTCTGCCAACGAATCGTAACACCGGAATATTCACACACACCGGTCGACTGGGCCGAGAGATTGGCTCTGCTCAAAAAAGAAACGCAACTATCCACTGCCGGGGCAATCTTGGTGTACTGTTCTGCTCGTTGCAGCTGATTGATACTCGCACCAATCCACCCAAACAGCGCCATCGATGCACCGGCCAGTATGGTCAAGGCGACGATGGCCTCGAGCAACGAAAAACCTTGCTGCTTCACCATGCCCGGCCCTCCCATTGGCAATAGGGAGGAGTGAGCGCGATCCGACGCTTCACTTCGTCGCCTTGCAGCAGCTGCAATTGCCCGCCGAGGCAAACGCCATTGGGCAGATAGCGTACCGGTCGCTCCGTTTTGAGCTGCCAGCCAGCCGGTAGTGTCAATGGCAACGCCTGCAACGCCATGGGTCGTCCGGTCAGTTGCACTTCCATTGGCAAACCATTGATGCGTTGCTGCAGTGTCTGCCACTCATTGCGATGACGCAGACGTTCGGCGAGATCGATAAAACGGGGACCAACCATCCCCGTTATCATGCCCACCAGCACCAGTACCACAAGCAGCTCAAGCAGGGTAAAACCCCGTTGCGGCATGCTTACTTCTCCAATATGCCGACTTCTGCATCCATACCGTCCCCCCCTTCCTTGCCATCGGCACCGAGGGAGTAGAGGGCGAAACCTTGCAGGTTGCTGACTGGGCTCTTGTAGACGTAGTCACGGCCCCAGGGATCTTTGGGCAGTTGATCTTCCAGATAGGGTCCCTGCCAGCTCGGCACATCGGCAGGAGCCTTCATCAGAGAGACGAGGCCCTGCTCTGTAGTGGGATAACTCCCCACATCCAGGCGATAGGTTTGCAAGGCCCCGCGCAGCATCTTGACCTGAGTCTCTGCCGTCTTGACTTTGGATTTATCCACGTTGGAGAAGAGGCGCGGGCCCACCAAACCGGCCAGCATGCCCAGAATAACCAGCACGACCAAGAGCTCGATCAGGGTAAAACCGCCTTGATGGCGGGAGAAACGTTGGGATTGCATGGAGAGTCCTCAGATTAACTAGACGGCCATCTCATTCACACTGGTGATGGCCAGGATGATGCCAAGAATAATGACGCCGATGATAGAGCCAATCAGCAGAATGGCAAGGGGCTCGATCAACGCAAGCACCTTCTTGATGCGGTTCTTGCTGTTCTCTTCATACATGGCGGCCAGCGAGGAGAACATCTCGGCAAGGCGGCCACTCTTCTCACCGACCCGCACCAGATTGACCCCGGAGCGAGCGATCAGCCGGGTCTCGGCGAGAGCCTCCGACAGGCTCTTGCCCGAGCGCACCAGGCGGATCACCTCCCCCATCCCACGCTGGCGAAACGGGATACGAAAAGAGCCGCGCGATAACTCGAGTGCCTGCAGTAACTCGACCCGGGATCCCAGCATGGCTGCCAGGGTATAAGACCAGCTTGCGACATCGCTCTGGTAGAGCCATTCCCCCACCACGGGCAGGCGTGACACGCCGTTGAGCAGACGCTGGCGTACATCGCGCGAGCGCAGCGCCAAGGCAAGACCTGCCACACAGAGAGTGAGTGCGATGAGCAATAGATCCCAGTTGGCGTTAAACCACTCCCCCGTCGAGAGCACCATGTCGGCCAACCAGGGCAGCGTCACCTTACCGTGGCCCAACATGCCGGTGAATTTCGGCACCACCACGGCAAACATCAACACGACCGCCGACAGGCCTGCCAGCACCAGCACGATGGGATAGGTCAGGGCATTACGCAGTTCATTGCCGGTGCGTTGGTCAAACTGCATTTTCTCCAAGGCTCGGCTCAGCGCCTCACCCAACTCGCCGGTGGCTTCACCCGCCCTCACCAGATGAAACAGGTAGTCGGGCAGCGGTAGCTTGCTCTGGGCAAGGGCGGCGGAAAAACTCTCCCCCTGCTGCAAAGCCCTGCCCATGGTGCGAAATGCCTGCTCAATTTGAGGATGGTGTCCCCCTTCAATCAGCGCATCGATCCCCTCGGAGAGGGTCACTCCTGAGGTGATCAGGGTGGTCAACTCATGCAGAGCCTGCAGCAACTGAGCACGCGTCAGGCGAGGGGTAAACCAGGGCGCGCGCGCCACGGCCGCCAGCTCGCTGAGCTCAATGACGATGACCCCCTTGTCACTGAGCTGGCGCAGTGCCGCATGACGATGGACTGCGTCCAGCTCTCCCTTCAGGCTGTTGCCCTGCGCGTCTACGCCTTCATATCGGAAAATCATCAGTCGTGTTCCACATAGGCGACCCGCATCACCTCTTCAATGCTGGTTAATCCCCTGCTGGCCTTGATCAGACCATCTTCAAACAGTGTCCGCTGGCCTTGTTGCCGGATCAGCGACTTGATCTCCTGCAAGGGGGCCTGCCGGTTGACCAGCTGTTGCAACTCACCGTCCAGGGCAACGAGCTCATAGATCCCCAACCGCCCGCGATAGCCGGTGTGATGACAGTGCGGGCATCCCACCGCCTTCTTCCAATTGGCGGCAGCAAACGCCGGTTGGCTGCTTGACCACCCCTGTGGCAAGAGCGGATGGTCGTCCTCGACGGCACACTGCTCACAGAGGCGACGGACCAGCCGCTGTGCCTGAACACCACGCACCGACGCCGCCACCAGGAAGGGCTCGAGCCCCATGTCAACCAATCGGGTAAAGGCAGAAGCGGCATCGTTGGTGTGCAAGGTAGAGAGCACCAAGTGACCCGTCAGGGCTGACTGGATGGCAATCTGCGCCGTATCCAGGTCCCGGATCTCACCGATCATGATGGTGTCGGGGTCTTGACGTAAGATGGCACGCAGTGCACGGGAAAAGGTGTAACCAATCTCGTTGTGCGCCTGGATCTGGGTCACACCCGAGACTTGATACTCAACAGGGTCTTCTACCGTGATGATCTTGTTGCTGCCATCGCGCATGGCTTCGAGCGCGGCGTAGAGCGTGGTGGATTTACCGGAGCCCGTCGGGCCTGTGACCAACACGATCCCGTTGGGACACGCCAACCAGCTGTGCAGCAAACTGAGATGGTCAGGCTCAAACCCGAGTTTTTCCAGCGACAGCGTTCCCCTGTTCTTGGGCAGCAGACGCATCACGATCGACTCACCATGAACACCCGGTGCCGTCGAAACACGGATATCCATATCCTGGCCACTCAGGCGCAAGGTGATACGGCCATCCTGTGGCAAGCGCTTCTCGGCAATATCCAATCCGGCAATCAGCTTGATCCGTGACCCTATCGCCGGATAGCGCTCGGCCGGTTGCACCATATGAGTATGAAGCACGCCGTCGACCCGCATGCGTACCGTGAAGCGCAGCTCTTCGGGCTCAACGTGAATATCGGATGCACCGCTGTCGACAGCCTGTGCCAGCAGGTTATTGACCAGCTCCACGACCGGCGCCTCTTCGATCAACGCCTGTAACGAATGCTCGCTGTTACTGAACAGGTCGGTGACGGCACTCTCACGCCTGACTTGGTCCACCAGGGTGTCGATGTCCTGGGTTCGAGCCAGCCAGTACTGCACCGGGCGCCCCGCAAACAGATAGGCGATGAGATCCTGCAGCTGCGTCTCTAACGGGTCTTTTGCAACCAGCTGCAGCTGACCGTCCACCTCCCACAACAGGGCATCGTTATCGAGCCACCACTCCAGCCTGACTGGCAGAGGCAGCAGGCATTGATAGATATCCAAGGGGGCCGGCATGTGGGCAGGCTCGACACAGGGATAGCCCAACTGCTCTGACAGCGATCGCAATACCGCATCTTCAGAGACAGCCCCCATCCTGACCAGAATGGAGCCCAAGCGTCCACCGGCCTGACGTTGTACTTCCAGGGCTCGCTCTAAGTCTTCGCGCCCGATCGCCCCTTTGGCGATCAGTCTCTCACCAATCTTCATGACACGTCCTACAAAACATCGGCAAATCCGGCCTTGGTTTTATTAAACCAGCGGTATCCAAGCCACATCACAGAGAAAGAGACGACCGCATGCACAGCCAGCAAGCGCCAATCGGGCTGTCGATGCAAGATCAGTACATCCCGTAGCGAGTCCATGATGATGGTCAGTGGGTTAAAGAGGAGAAATGAGCGGATCACCTCTGGGGCTGTTTCCAGGGAGAAAAACGCGGTACTGGTAAAGAGCAGCAGCGTCAGGAAACTCCCCATAAACTGGCCAATATCACGAAAATAGACGGCCAGAGAGGCAACAAACCATCCTAACCCCAATAGCAGAGCAAATAGTGGCAGCAGTACTAACGGCAATAAAAAGAACGTCCAGGATAGACCGTTGCCCATGAGTAATGCCAACAGACACAGCAAGACGAGACTGAGAAATACCTGGAAGAGAGAGGAAAGAACGGTGATCCACACCAGGGTGTCTAACGGGAAGACGACCTTTTTTACATAGTTCCGGTTGGACGACAGTAAATCCGGGGACCTGGATAGGACCTCAGCCATCCACCCGTGGACAATCAATCCGCAGAATAACATCAGACCATAGTTAGCCTGCGTATCGCCAACGCCCCACTTCGATTTGAGGATCAGGGTAAAGAAGAAGGTATAGAGTCCAAGCATTAACAAGGGATTGAGTAATGCCCACACCATGCCTAACAGTGTTCCCTTATAGCGGGCACTAATGTCTCTGATCACCAAATCACGGATAAGCGACTTGTGTTCAAGAGCAGACCCGAAGAGCGCAATCATCAACAGAGCTCCGCGTCATTGAACGCAGCAGCAAGCGCATCTTTGGGCGACAGGGTTGGAGACGTCGCGATCTCGGGCCAGGCAATGGCCAAGGTGGCATCGTTCCACAAGATGCTGCGTTCAGCGGTGGGCTGATAGTAATCGGTGGTCTTGTAGAGAAACTCGGCGTGTTCACTCAGAGTGAGAAAACCATGGGCAAACCCTTCCGGGATCCACAACTGTCGCTTGTTTTGTGCGCTGAGGTTAACACCCACCCATTGCCCAAAGGTTGGCGAGTCTTTTCGGATATCCACCGCGACATCAAACACTTCACCGGCGACACAACGCACCAATTTCCCTTGTGCATGCGGGGCCATCTGATAATGGAGCCCACGCAGCACGCCCTGACTCGAGCGTGAGTGGTTATCCTGGACAAACTCCACCGCACGCCCGACCGCCTCTTCAAAGACTCTTTGATTGAAACTTTCGAAGAAGAAACCTCTGTCATCACCAAATACACGCGGCTCAAAGATGAGCACGTCAGGAATAGAAGCCTTAATTACATTCATTGGATTACCCACACGTTATGATGCTAGAGAGACATGAACCAAAGCCTGCATATCTATTGAGTACGTCAGGCTCTGGCGATGAGCTTTAGCAGATACTGGCCATAGGCATTCTTCGCAAGTGGCGCCGCCAGGCTTTTCACTTGCTCTGCGTCAATGAACTTCTTGCGATAGGCAATCTCTTCCGGACACGCGACTTTCAATCCCTGACGGGTCTCAATGGTCTGAATAAAGTTGCTCGCTTCAATCAGGCTCTCATGGGTACCAGTATCGAGCCAGGCATAACCGCGGCCCATCATCGCCACCGACAGATTGCCTTGCTCCAGGTAGATACGGTTCACATCGGTGATCTCCAATTCACCGCGCGCCGAAGGCTTCAGGCCTTTGGCGATCTCCACCACACTGTTGTCGTAGAAATAGAGGCCAGTAACGGCGTAATTGCTCTTTGGCTCTAGCGGCTTTTCTTCCAAGGAGATAGCTGTTCCCTGTTCATCAAATTCCACTACCCCGTAACGCTCAGGGTCATGTACGTGATAAGCAAAGACGGTGGCACCGCTCTCTTTGGCTGCTGCCGCCTCCAGCTGTTTCTGCAAGTCATGGCCATAGAAGATGTTGTCGCCCAACACGAGAGCACAGGGGTCTGAGCCGATGAACTCCTCTCCCAGAATAAAGGCTTGAGCCAACCCGTCCGGGCTCGGCTGCACCTTGTATTGCAGGTTCAAGCCCCATTGGCTGCCATCACCCAGCAACTGTTCGAATCTGGGAGTATCTTGCGGTGTGCTGATGATGAGGATGTCACGAATGCCAGCCAGCATCAGGGTGCTCAGCGGATAGTAGATCATCGGCTTGTCGTAAATAGGCAGCAGCTGCTTGCTCACGGCCATGGTGACAGGATAGAGACGGGTGCCGGAGCCTCCGGCCAGAATAATGCCTTTACGTTGGGTCATGGTGCTCAATTTCTTCTATTTAATTGCGAGATGAGGGGGGCCTGCTGCCACCCAGTCACTTTTATCCCTATCAGTCAGCTGTACATTCACTGAGTGCGGCGACATTGATCCCTATGTGCCGAGGATCTCGGTCAACATCCGCTCCACACCCACGCTCCAATCTGGCAGCACCAGATCAAAAGTTTGCTGGAACTTGGTCGTATCGAGTCGCGAGTTATGAGGACGCTTGGCGGGGGTGGGGAAGGCGCTGGTCGGTACCGCATTGACACATGTGACCGCAAGCTCGCCCCCTGCCTCTTTGGCCTTGCTAAACACCAGCTGTGCATAGTCAAACCAGGTGGTGGTACCCGAGGCAATCAGATGATAGAGCCCGGCAACTTGCGGCCTCGCTTGCGCAACACGGATCGCGTGAGCCGTGCAATCGGCCAGCAGCTCGGCCCCGGTCGGTGCGCCGAATTGATCGTTGATGACCGACATCTCGCTGCGCTCTTTACCAAAACGCAGCATGGTCTTGGCGAAGTTGGCGCCACGGGCGGCATAGACCCAGCTGGTGCGGAAGATAAGATGACGGGAGCAGAGTGCTGCCGCCTGTTCTCCTGCCAGCTTGGTCTCACCATAGACGTTGAGCGGGGCCGTCGCATCGGTTTCAACCCAGGGACGTTCGCCACTGCCATCGAATACATAATCGGTGGAGTAGTGTACCAGCCAGGCGCCCAGCACTTGGGCTTCTCTGGCAATCGCAGCCACGCTGGTGGCATTGAGCAGCTCGGCAAACTCACGCTCGCTCTCGGCCTTGTCGACCGCCGTATGCGCCGCCGCGTTCACGATCACATCCGGTTTGACTAGCCGTACCGTTTCGGCCACCCCCGCCGGGTTACTAAAGTCGCCGCAATAGTCGGTGGAGTCGAAGTCGACGGCGGTGATACGGCCCAATGGAGCGAGCGAGCGCTGCAACTCCCAACCCACCTGACCGTTTTTGCCAAACAACAGGATATGCATCAGCTACGCTCCCCATAGTTCTGCTCGATCCAGGATTGATAAGCACCGCTCTTGACGTTGCCCACCCACTGCTGGTTATCCAGATACCACTGTACCGTCTTGCGGATCCCGGATTCGAAGGTTTCTTGCGGCTGCCAATCGAGCTCGGAGCTCATCTTGCTGGCGTCAATGGCATAGCGGCGGTCGTGGCCAGGGCGATCGGCGACATAGGTGATCTGTTCCCGATAGGAGCAGGCTTTAGGCACCATCTCGTCAAGCAGATCGCAGATGGTATGCACCACCTCCAGATTTTGCTTCTCATTGTGCCCGCCGATGTTGTAGGTCTCCCCTACCACGCCCGTGGTGACCACCTTGTAGAGCGCCCGAGCATGATCTTCCACATAGAGCCAATCCCGGATCTGATCGCCCTTGCCATACACAGGCAGCGGCTTGCCATCCAGGGCGTTGAGGATAACTAACGGGATCAGCTTCTCGGGAAAGTGATAGGGGCCATAGTTGTTGGAGCAGTTCGTGACCAGGGTCGGCAGGCCATAGGTTCGGCGCCAGGCGCGCACCAGATGATCGCTCGACGCCTTGGAAGCGGAATAGGGGCTGCTCGGTGCATAGGGAGTCGTCTCGGTAAAGAGCGGCAGCGGGTCGTCGCCGCTGACTTCATCCGGATGGGGCAAGTCCCCGTACACCTCGTCGGTGGAGATGTGATGGAAGCGAAAAGCCGCCTTGCGTACCTCGTCCAGACCATTCCAATAGGCACGTGCCGCCTCAAGCAGCATATAGGTGCCGACGATATTGGTCTCGATAAACGCCGCCGGCCCAGTGATAGAGCGATCAACGTGGCTCTCGGCCGCCAGGTGCATCACGGCGTCCGGCTGGTGCTGAGCAAACACTCGATCCAGTTCGGCACGGTTGCAGATATCCACCTGCTCAAAGGCATAACGTTCACTGTTTGCAACAGAGGCCAAGGATTCCAGGTTGCCCGCATAGGTGAGTTTATCGAGGTTGATAACTGAGTCGTTGGTATCCCGGATGATATGGCGCACCACAGCCGAGCCGATAAAACCGGCGCCGCCGGTCACAAGGATCTTCATTGAAAGGTTCCTGATTGCAATCTAATGAAAAAGAGATTTCTGGTGATGTTGTGCTGTCTTATGGCGCCACGATTGTAACCGTTCACCGGGACGGTGTTGACAGCACCAACTCCTCCGGGAACGGGTAGTCGGTTTTCTCGATGCAGGACCTGACAACTGCCCTCAGCCACTCCTGCGGGCAGCGGCCCAATCGCTT
>NZ_JAPCIQ010000041.1:0-33530 GCF_027707405.1 Aeromonas sp. QDB68
GCGCGAGCAGCTATCACCCAGTAATGGGGATCCCCCTCCTGTGACGCGAAGCGCTAAGGTGGGGGAGGATGTCAACGAATCGGTCTATTGCCTGGACCCGGATCAGAACCTCATCGAGATCAGCCGCTATTGCTGAGCTCTTGGCACCTTGCGATTTGTGTCATTGCTCCCTGGTGCGCCCCTTGCGCAGCAGAGGGATCACGGTGAGCACCATGCCGGTGAAGAGCAGCAGATAGCCCAGGGGCAGCAGGGCAAAGGGCTCGTGCAGGAAGCCCTGGGCATCGAGGGTGGAGCCCAGCAGGTTGAAGGCCAGGAAGCAGCCGAGCCCGGCCAGGATCAGCAGGGCGCCTATGGTCGTTGTCATCTCGTTCTCCTCGTTCGCGTATGGAAGAGGGGTGAGGGTGTCATGGCTGGGTGAAGCGAGCGTGAAGTGGTATCGGGCATGCAACCTGCGTCGCCCAGGTTAAAGCAACAGCTATGCAGATAACACAACAGGGCAGCCATGGGCTGCCCTGTTGATTTGGGGGATGTCACGGGAAATGGCGTGACTAGCAGACCCCTTGCGCCAGCATGGCGTCAGCCACCTTGACGAAGCCGGCAATATTGGCGCCGCTTTCGTAGTTCACATGACCATCATCCTGACCGTAACGGACACAGGTGGCATGGATACTGGTCATGATCCCCTTGAGGCGGGCGTCCACCTCCTCCCGGGTCCAGGAGAGGCGCTGGGCATTCTGGCTCATCTCGAGGCCCGAGGTGGCAACCCCGCCGGCGTTGGCCGCCTTGCCCGGGGCGAACAGCACCCGGGCGTCGTGGAAGAGGCGGATGGCGGCGGCGCTGGAGGGCATGTTGGCCCCCTCGGCCACCAGCTGCACGCCGTTGGCAATAAGCTGCGCCGCATCTTCGGCATCCAGCTCGTTCTGGGTGGCGCAGGGGAGGGCGACGTCGGTCGCCAGGTGCCAGGGGGTGCGGCCGCTGAAGAACTCGAGCCCGAGCTCATGGGCGTAATCGGCGACCCGCTTGCGTTGCTCGTTTTTAAGCGCCATCAGACGGGCCAGCTTCTCGGGGGTGAAGCCGTCCGGATCATAGACGGTGCCGCCGGAGTCGGAGGCGGTGATGACGCGGGCGCCGAGGGCCATCGCCTTCTCGATGGCGTATTGGGCCACGTTGCCCGAGCCCGACACCGAGACCCGCAGGCCATCGAGGGACTGGCCGCGATGGGCCAGCATGGCGTCGACAAAGTAGAGCAGGCCGTAGCCGGTAGCTTCCGGACGAATGAGGCTGCCGCCAAAGGAGAGTCCCTTGCCGGTGAAGACGCACTCGGCGCTGTTGGTGAGCTTCTTCATCATGCCCGCCATGTAGCTCACCTCGCGCCCGCCCACCCCGATGTCGCCCGCCGGCACGTCGGTGTTGGCCCCCAGGTGGCGATAGAGCTCCAGCATCAGGGCCTGGCAGAAGCGCATCACTTCTCCTTCGCTCTTGCCCTTGGGATCGAAATCGCTGCCCCCCTTGCCGCCGCCCATGGGCAGGGTGGTGAGGGCGTTCTTGAAGGTCTGCTCGAAGGCGAGGAATTTCAGCACCGAGAGATCCACCGAGGGGTGGAAGCGCATGCCGCCCTTGAAGGGGCCGATGGCGGAGCTGTGCTGCACCCGGTAGCCGCGATTCACCTGCACCTGGCCCTGGTCATCCACCCAGCTCACCCGAAACTGCACCAGGCGCTCGGGTTCCACCAGTCGCTCCAGCAGGCCGTGTTGCAGGTAGCGGGGGTGGCGCTCCACATAGGGCCAGATGGAGGCGATCACCTCGCTCACGGCCTGGATAAACTCGGGCTGGTGAGGGTTGCGGCTGGCGACCTGGGCCAGGAAGGCCTCCTGGGAGAGGGAATGACTCATCTTTAACTCCTGTCGTGAATGATGAAAGTGGCGTCCTGCCAGAGAGGGGTTCATGCCCGTCTTCAGGGTTCGCGGGGCTCAAGGGGCCCGTTGTTGCGTCCCGATGGGGGTGTCATTTCCCGTCGTCGGCGGGTCAGAGCAGATAATTCGCGATGACCAAAATCTTTTTATGCATTTTTGCTTGATAAATATCAAGCGTTAGATCATCTGGCTATCTGCCGAAGGCCGCACCCTATCTTCGGCGGTGGGGGCCCGGCCCATGAAGTGAAAGAGGCGGGGAGTGTGCGGTGCAGCCCAATCAGGGCCGCGGCGTCACCGCACGCTGGATAATGGGGGGCCTGCTGCTGCATCAAGGGCAGCACCCCCTGTGAGCCAGCGGCCCAGGGTGCGACGGGGCCGGGCGCGGGCGCGGGCAATGTGCTACTGTAGCGGCGTTTTTTGCCGAACATGCAGGGCGCAGGCCCTTATTTCATGGAGTTGTATGCAGACGAACCCGACCACAGCGCGGCTGATCCAGCCAGCCATTCTCAAGGCCCATCCGACCGGGGAGGTGACCCATGCTGGCCGATGAATCCATGCGCCTGAACAAATACATCAGCGAGAGCGGCATCTGCTCCCGTCGTGAGGCCGATCGTTTCATCGAGCAGGGCAACGTCTTTATCAACGGCAAGCGGGCCGGGGTGGGAGATCAGGTGTTTGCCGGGGATCTGGTCAAGGTCAACGGTCAGGTGATCGAGCCGCGCGAGGCCGACAGCCTGGTCTTCATCGCCCTCAACAAGCCGGTGGGCATCGTCAGCACCACGGAGGCGGGGGAGAAGGACAACATCGTCGACTTCGTCAACCACAGCACCCGCATCTTCCCCATAGGGCGCCTCGACAAGGACTCCCAGGGGCTCATCTTCCTCACCAACCACGGGGATCTGGTGAACAAGATCCTGCGGGCGGGCAACGATCACGAGAAAGAGTACCTGGTGACCGTGGACAAGCCGGTGACCGACGAGTTCGTCCGGGGCATGGCGGCCGGGGTGCCCATCCTCGGCACCGTCACCAAGAAGTGCAAGGTGAAGCGAGAGGCCCCCTTCGTGTTTCGCATCACCCTGGTGCAGGGGCTCAACCGCCAGATCCGCCGCATGTGCGAGCACTTCGGCTTCGAGGTGACCAAGCTCGAGCGCATCCGCATCATGAACGTCAGCCTCAAGGGGCTGCCGGTGGGGGAGTGGCGCGATCTCACCGACGACGAGCTGATCGAGCTGTTCAAGCTGATTGAGGACTCCTCCTCCGAGGTGAAACCGGCCAAGGGGGCTCAGGTTGCCAAGCCCAAGGCGGCAGCGGCCGGCACCCCTGCCCAGGGCAAGAAGCCGCGGCGCAGCGACGATCACGAGATTGGCGGGCGGCCCAATGTGCCGGGTCCCGAGGCGTTCGAGAAGAAGAGCCCCGCAGGCAAGGGCGGGGCGGGCAAAGGGGCTGCCAGCAAAGGGGGGGCAGGTAAAAGCGCGCCCGGCAAGGGGGGCAAACCCGCCCCGGGCAAACCGCGGCCAGGGCAGGGCGGGCGCCAGAAGAAGGGGCGCTGAGCGCCGGGCCTTCCCGCACCCTGATGAACAACACCAGCCAAGGCCGGTGTTGTGCTTTCTGGCCCCCAAGGCCGGTGCTCGCCGGATCAGGCAGGCTTGTGGCCTGCCGTCTGCACAGCCATGGCCTGCTCCGGGGGCAGGCCCATGGCCCTTGGGTAGTGGCGCGGGTTGAGACGCACCACCAGCAGGCTCATCAGGACCAGGGCGCCGAGCTGCCACTGCCAGGCGGCGGCGAAGTCACCGCTTGCATGGTGCAGGCGGGCCGCCACCCAGGGGCCGGTAGCCGCCACCATGAAGCCGACCCCCTGCATCAGGGCGCAGAGGGCGCCCGCCCGGCGTGGGTCGGGCAGGTGATCCAGCGCAATCACCATGATGAGGGAGAAGCTCCCCCCAAGCCCGGCGCCGCACAGCAAACACCAGAGCAGGGGGGCGGTCTGGGGAGCGAGCCAGAGGCCGCCAAAGCCCGCCAGCTGCATGGCGATGGCCAGCGCCATCCAGGGGCGGCGGTCCAGCCGACCGGCTGCCAGCAGGGGCAGGCCAAGGCCGCTCGCGGTCTGGGCCAGGGCGAGCCAGGCCACCAGCTCGCCCCCTTGCTGGGCGCTCCAGCCCGCCGCCATGTAGGCCGGGGCCAGCCAGGCCACGACGATGCCGTAGCCGCTGTTGATGATGCCAAAACAGGCGATGAGCAGCCAGGTGCGGGGCAGGGGGTGCAGCCGCTGCTCCCCGGTGGGGGCGGGCGTGCAGGCCGGGGCGGGCAGGGGCACCCGCCAGGCCAACCAGCCGAGGGCCAGCAGCACCGGCAGGCCCCAGAGCGCCAGCGCCCGAGACCAGTCCAGATACTCGGCAAGGCGCGGGGTGAGCACGGCCCCGAGCGCCCCGCCCCCCATCATGCAGGCGGAGAAGATCCCCATCACCAGGGGCACCTTTTGGGCGAACCCCTCCTTGATGAGGCTGGGCAGCACCCCCTGCACCAGGGCCGAGCCCAGCCCGCACAGGGCGGCGCTGGCGATGAGCAGGGCGCCGCTCGCCAGGTCGACGCGCAGGGCGCTGCCAAGGGCGAGCAGCAGCAGGGCAGCCCCGAGCAGGGGGCGCGGGCCCGTGCGACCCAGGAGCGCCGGGGTGAGCAGCACGCCGACCCCGATAAGCCAGAGGGGCAGCAGGGTGACCCAGGCCAGGGTATCTACCCCGAGGGCCAGCCTCGCGTCGATGCGAGGGGCCAGGGGGCCGATGGCGGTGAGGAAGGGGCGCAGGTTGAGGGCGATGAGGATCACCAGCACCAGCAAGGCGCCGCTGCCCGGGGGGAGGCGGCGCTTATGCATGGGGCAGGGGACCGTAGAGGGTTTCGGCCGCGATGGGGCTTGCCAGCTTGATGAGGGGCAGGGGCGGTGGGCACAGGGGCAGGCGCAGGGCGGCGTAGGCGGCGCGGCTGTCATAGCCGAAGGGGGCGGCATCGTCGTTGTCAAAGGCGTAGTAGACCGCCTGGATACCGTTCATCACCAGGGCCGACAGGCACATGGGGCAGGGGTGCCCGCTGGCATAGACGATGGCCCCGGCCAGCGGCCCCTGGCGACTCCCTTCCCGCAGCGCTTCCAGCTCCGCGTGACGGGTGGGGTCCCCCGCCTCCAGCATGCGGTTGACGGCGCTCGCCACCAGCCGGTTCTCCCTCACCAGCAGGGCGGCGAAGGGGCGCCCCCCTTGCTGGCGATGGGTCAGGGCCAGGTGCAGGGCCTGCTCCAGCCACTCCTGATGGCTGGGGGCCGAGGCGGCGGTGAGGGAGTTGAGGAGGCGGGCACCGGACTGGGAAGGGGGTGGCATGGTCATATCCTGGCAAAAAAGGGGGAGGACAGCAGCCTAGAGGGTCGCCGCATCATTTGGAAATTAAATGATAAAATGACTTCCAGTGGTTTTATAAATGGAGATTGCCCATGGAGCGCCCCCTGCTGGACCCCCAATTGCTGCAGAGCTTCGTCGTCATCGTCGAAACCGGCAGCTTTACCCGCGCCGCCGAGCGTATCCACCTCACCCAGTCCACCCTGAGCCAGCAGATGCGCCGCCTGGAGCAGCAGCTGGGCTGCACCCTGCTCGACCGATCCGGCCGCCAGGTGGTGACCACGGCCCAGGGGGAGACCCTGCTCGGGCTGGCGCGCCGCATCCTGGGGCTGCTGGCCCGGGCGGGGGAGCGGGTGAGCGAGGCGAGCCACCCCCTGCGCCTCGGGGTGCCGGAGGATTTTGCCGCGGGGGCCATGACCCCGGTACTGGCCGCCTTCGCCCGCGCGCACCCGCAGGTGCGGCTGGAGGTGCAAAGCGATCTCAGCCATGCCCTGTGGCAGGCCTTCGAAGGGGGAGAGCTGGATCTGGCCCTCATCAAACAGGGGCGCGGCCAGGGGGAGCCCATCGCCCGCTGGCGCGAGCCCCTGGCCTGGGTTGACAGCCGGGAGTGGCCCGCCGCCGGGCGCGACCCCCTGCCTCTGGTGGTGTTTCCAAGCGAGGGGCTCTACCGGCGCCAGATGACCGACGCCCTGGATGCCGAGGGGATCCCCTGGCGCATCGCCTACGTGAGCGGCAGTCTCGCCAGCCTGCAAGGGGCGGTGAGCGCGGGGATCGGGGTCAGCCTGCTGCCGGCGCGCCTGTTGCAACCGGATCAGGTGGTGCTGGCCCATTGGCCTGCAGTGCGCTCGGTGGAGCTGGCTCTGCACCAGGGGCCGGGCACGAGCGAGCCCCTCGCCCGGCTGGGGGAGGCGCTGATCGCGCTCTGTGACGAGGTGATGGGGCCGAGGTAGCCCGGGCGGCCAGGGGTCAGGCCAGGGCCTGTTTTGGTACCACGGCGAGCCAGATTTCCACTTCGCCGCTGCCGGTGGCGGCGTCAAAGCGGGCGCCGTAGCGCTCGAAATCCGGCTGCTGGGCAGATTGATAGTCCGATTGCGCGAGCCATGCCAGGGCCTGGCGCCAGGTGTGCGGCAGGGTCGTGACATGCCCCTGATGCAAGAAGATGGCGTAGGTCTGGGGGGCGATGCGCATGCGGCCAAGCCCGGGAGGCAGCACCTCCAGGGCGGCGACCTCCACCCCGCAGAGGTATTCGCAGTGGGTGTCGGTGGCGGCGCAGATGGCGCCATAGGCGTGCTCCCCGAGCTGCCCCGGCAGGGGAAGCAGGGCGCTGAGGTCGCGCCACTGGCCGGCGAAGTCCCCCTGCTCGAAGGGGTGGTGACGGCGCAACCCCCCGAGGAGCATGGCGCGGCCTTGTTCGATGCGAATGGGTGCTGACATGGTGCCTCCTGCGGGGGCGCTCAGGCCTCCCGACCTTCCTCGAGCTTGCGCTCATAATCCCGGCGAACGATGGCGAGTGCCGCCAGGGCCAGCGCGGGGGCGATGTGGTTGGTTTCCAGCAGTTCGATCAGATCCACCGCGAGCTGGACCTCGGGGGGGGCATTTTCCAGGGACATCTTGGGTTCTCAAGGGCAAGGGTGGTCGCCATTATAGCGCCCGGCGGCGCGAAGACACGCCCCGGCTGCCCGGGGCGGGACGGGTCACATGTGCTGGCGCATCTCCTTGTCCAGCTCCTCGCGCAGGGCCATCAGCTTTTTGGCGTACTGCTGCAACTGCAGATCGTTCTCGCTCACCGGCTGCCACTGGGGCACCGGGGTGGGTTTGCCCTGCTCGTCCATGGCCACGAAGATGATGATGCAGTGGGTGGTCTTGCGCCGCTCCGGGTCGGTGGGATGGCGGCTGTAGACATCCACCGCCAGGTGCATGCTGGTGGTACCGGTGTGGATCACCTTGGCGTGTACCTCCACCAGTTGGCCTATCTGGATGGGGCGCAAGAAGCGGATGCCCCCCACATAGACGGTGACGGCATAGCCGCCACACCAGCCGGCGGCGCAGGCGTAGCCGGCCTGGTCAATCCACTTCATCACCATGCCGCCATGGACTTTGCCGCCAAAGTTGACGTCGGCGGGTTCGGCGAGAAATTGCAGGGTCAGTTCACGGGCGCTCATGGTACTTCCTTATGTCGAGGCAAGGGGGGACTCCTTGGCTGTCCCCCGGGGACAATAGCAGTGGGCGGGGCTGGCACTGATCCAACCAGCGCCTCTTCTTGTCTGCGCCGTCATTCACCTTGAGTTCAGCGCAGGCGGCCCAGCATGACTCATCACGCGAGGGAGGAGGCCCCATGAAACAGATGCTGGAGCAATTGATGGGAGCTGGCAAGGGCTGGCTCAACGACGGTGGTGACACGCGCAAGGCCCAGATGAAGGGCATGGCGCAGGGGGGATTGGCCGCCGGGGCCATGGCGCTGCTGCTTGGCAACAAGAAGATGCGCAAATATGGCACCAAGGTGGCGGCGGTGGGGGGCGCGGCGGCTCTCGGGGGGCTGGCCTACAAACTCTATCAGGACTGGCAGACCCAGCAGTCCACCCCGGCCCAGCCGACCCAGCCCCTGGACACCCTGGAGGGCAAGGCCCTGGATGCCCGCGCCAACCTGCTGGTGCGCGCCATGGTGGCGGCGGCCCGGGCCGACGGCCACATCGATGCCGCCGAGCGCCAGAAGATCCAGGAGTACCTGACCGAACAGGGGGAACGGGATGCGGCCCGCTGGATTGACGCCGAGCTCTCCCGCCCCCTCGACCCCCATGTCCTGGCGCGAGAAGTGACCGACATGGAGCTGGCGACCGAGGTTTACCTCGCCTCCCTGCTCACCATCGAGGTGGATCACTTCATGGAGCGCGGTTATCTGGACGAGCTGGCGCGCGCCTTGAAGCTGGATGACAACCTCAAGGGGAGCATAGAGCGCCAGGTGGCCCAGCTGGGGGCGCCGGGTTGAGCCCGCATTGCCATCAGGATTGTCCACAAGGCCCCGTCATGGGGCCTTGTCGTTGCCGGGGGCTGTTGATTGCCGTGACGAGCCGATAAGATGCGGGTTCCAAAGGGTGACCGCCGAGCCTCTTTCCTCGCTGGCGACCCTCACTGCAAGGAGCATCAGGTGGACATTCGCAAGGCAACTGAACAGGATATCGACGCCATTCTGGCCCTGAACCGGCAGATAGGTCAGCTCCACTTCGAGCAGGTGCCCGAGGTGTTCTGCCCCCCGTCCCCGGAGGACAGGGCCTTCTTGCTCGGCGCCATTGCCGACGAGGCGCGTCTTTTCTGCGTGGCGGTGGTGGCGGGAGAGGTGGCGGGCTTTCTCACCGCCCGCATCGACCTCAACGAGAGCGTCCCCTTTCTCAGCAAGCTGCCCGTCTGCCGCATCACGACCGTGGTGGTGGATGAGGGGCTCCGCTCCCGGGGCATCGGCCGGGCGCTGATCGCCCACGGGGACCAGTGGGGCAAGGCACGGGGTGCAAGCCAGTTGCGCCTGGAGGTGATGGCTTTCAACGAGCGGGCCAGGGCCCTCTACGAGCGACTGGGTTTCAAGGCCCAGTCACAGACCATGGCCAGATAAGGCGCATTCGCTTGCAAAAGGGCCCGTTACGGGCCCTTGTCGTGTGAGGCGTCAGGGGGGCTCTGCCAGGTTTCCCGTTGCCGGGCGATGAGGTCCGCAAGCCGGTTGAGCGCCGCGTCCAGTTGCGGGCTCCAGGGATGGGAGCTGTTGAGGCGCAGGCAGTGGTTGTGCTGGCCCTGGCTGGAGAAGAGGGCCCCGGGGGCGATGGAGACGCCCTGCGCGATGGCGCTGGCATAGAGCGCCCGGCCATCGAGGCGGGCGTCAAATTCGAGCCAGAGAAAGTAGCCTCCGTCCGGGGAGGAGATGCGCGCCTCGGGGAAGAGGCGCATCAGGGCCGCCCGCATCTGCTGCTGGCGCTGAGCCAGGGTGTGGCGCAGGCGGCGAAAGTGGGCGTCCACCCCGCCCTGGCGCAGCATGTCGGCCAGCGCCAGCTGACTGGGCACATTGGTCGAGAGCGTCGACATCAGTTGCAGCCGCTGGATGCGCTCGGCGTGGCGCTTCGCCACCACCCAGCCGACCCGAAAGCCCGGCGCCAGACACTTGGTCCAGGAGCCGCACAGCAGGCTCTCTCCCCGCGCATCCCAATGGGTGATGGGCCTTGGCCGCTCGCGCCCGACATAGAGCTCCGCATAGACGTCATCCTCCACCAGGGGGACCTGATGGCGGTTGAGCAGCCCCATCAGCGCCTGCTTGTGCTCATCCGGCATGGTGTGGCCGAGGGGGTGCTGGACATTGCCCATCAGCCAGCACGCCTTGACGGGGCGCTGGGCGAGGGCCTCCTCCAGCAGGGCGAGATCGATGCCCACCCCGGGGATCACCGGGATCTCCACCACCTTGAGCTTGAGCCGCTCGATGGCCTGCAGGGCGCCGTAGAAGGTGGGGGACTCCACCACCACCCAGTCGCCGGGCTCGGTCAGCACCTGAAGACTGAGGGAGAGCGCCTCCATGGCCCCCGTGGTGATGATGATCTGCTGGGGATCCACCGCCATCCCCTCGCCGGCGTAGCGCCGGGCGATGGCGCGGCGCAGTGCCTCGTTGCCGGGGGGCAGATCTGCCACCGTGCTGAAGGGATCGAGGCGGCGCATGCAACTGCCGAGGGCCCGACCGAGTTGGGGGTGGGGGAAGAGGGTGGGGTCCGCCACCGCCATGCCAAGGGGCACCAGCTCCCGTGACTTGCTCGCCTGCAGCACCTCGAACACCAGATCGTTGATGTCCACCGAGCCGCTGTAGCGGGCCTGCTGGGGCTGGCTCTCCCGCCGGGCCGTGCTCGCGGCCTTGACGTAGTAGCCGGACTGGGGCCGCGCCAGGATGAGGCCCCGGCTTTCGAGCAACTGATAGGCCTGGAGCACCGTCATGGGGCTGAGGCCGTGGGTCTTGCAGCTCTGACGGATGGAGGGGATGCGCTCCCCCGGCTGCCAGAGGCCGCTCGTGATCTGCTGTTGCAGCTGGTCTGCCAACTGGCCGTAGCGGGACATGGTGGGCCCAAACTGTTATAGGTGTTTTTCACTATAACTGCATCTGTTATAGGTGTCATGGACCATGGTGTACTTGGCGGGCGAAAACCTGTCCGTTAAATGCAACATAGAGAGTCATGCATGATAAGCCTGGATGATGTGGTCAGCCTCTCCCGAATACAGTTCGGGGCGACGGCGATGTTCCACTTTCTGTTTGTGCCCCTCACCCTGGGGCTGTCCTGGATCCTGGTGATCGCCGAGTCGGCCTACGTGATGACCGGCAAGGTGATCTACAAGGACATCACCCGCTTCTGGGGCAAGCTGTTTGGCATCAACTTCGTGATGGGGGTGACCACCGGGATCACCCTGGAGTTCCAGTTCGGGACCAACTGGGCCTATTACTCCCACTATGTCGGCGATATCTTCGGCACGCCGCTGGCGGTGGAGGGGCTGATGGCCTTCTTCCTCGAGTCCACATTGGTGGGCCTTTTCTTCTTCGGCTGGGACAAGCTCTCCCGCAGTCAGCACCTGCTGGTGACCATGCTGGTGGCGCTCGGTTCCAACCTCTCCGCCCTCTGGATCCTCATCGCCAACGGCTGGATGCAAAACCCGGTCGGCGCCGAGTTCAACCCCATGACCATGCGCATGGAGCTGGTGGATGTGGCCGCGGTCATCTTCAACCCGGTGGCCCAGGTCAAGTTCGTCCACACGGTGGCGGCAGGCTATGTGGCGGCCTCCCTGTTCGTGATGGGGGTGAGCAGCTGGTATCTGCTGCGCGGCATGGAGGTGCGCTTCGCCCTGCGATCCTTTGCCATCGCCTCGGGCTTTGGGCTGGCGGCCATCCTCTCTGTCATCGTGCTCGGGGACGAGTCGGGTTATCGCTCGGGGGAGGTGCAGAAGGTCAAGCTCGCCGCCATCGAGGCGGAGTGGGAGACGGAGCCCGCCCCGGCTTCTTTCACCCTGTTCGGCCTGCCGGATCAGCGTGCCGAGACCACCCACGCGGCCATCAAGATACCCTATCTGATGGGCATCATCGCCACCCGCTCCCTGGATGAGCAGGTGACGGGCCTCAAAGATCTGAAAGCGCAGCACGAGGCGCGCATTCGCAGCGGCATGCTGGCCCACGAGGCGCTCGAAGCGATGCGGGCAGATGGCAGCAACCAGGCGGCCCGCGCCACCTTCGAGCGCCACCGCGGCGATCTGGGCTACGGCCTCTTGCTCACCCCCTATGCCAAGGAGATTGGCAAGGCGGACGAGGGGGCCATCGCCAAGGCGGTGGAGGACTCCATCCCCCAGGTGGCGCCGCTGTTCTGGAGCTTTCGCCTGATGGTGGGCATCGGCGTGGCGCTGCTGGCGCTCTTTGCCGCCGCCTTCCTGCAGCTGTGCCGGGGCAGGCTGGTGCAATCCCCGCGGCTGCTCAGGGCCCTGCTCTGGTCTATTCCGCTGCCCTGGATTGCCATCGAGGCGGGCTGGTTCGTGGCGGAGTTCGGTCGCCAGCCCTGGACCATCAGCGACGTGCTGCCGGTGTCGGCCTCCGTCTCCCTGCTGCAACCGGGGCAGCTCTGGTTCAGCCTCATCGCCATCTTCCTCATCTACAGCAGCCTGCTGGTGGTGGAGTTGTTCTTGTTGCGTCATGTGATCCGCAAAGGGCCTGCCAGCCTGCAGACGGGTCGTTATCAAGGTGAAGTGTTGCAAAACGGGAGTCCTGCCTGATGGATTACGAAACCCTGAAAGTGATCTGGTGGGGGCTGGTGCTCTTCCTGCTGGTCGGCTTCGTGGTGATGGATGGCTTCGATCTCGGGGTCGGCATGCTGCTGCCCGTGGTCGGCAAGACGGATGACGAGCGGCGGGTGCTGCTCAACAGCGTGGGGCCGGTGTGGGAGGGCAACCAGGTGTGGCTCATCGCCGGTGCCGGCACCCTGTTTGCCGCCTGGCCCCTGGTCTATGCCGCCGCCTTCTCGGCGCTTTACGTGCCCTTCATGTTCCTGCTGTTCGGTCTCTTTTTGCGACCGGTGGGCTTTGACTATCGCAGCAAGCTGCCGGACCCGGTCTGGCGCCGCTGGTGGGACCGCGCCCTGGTGGTGGGCGGTCTGCTGCCGACCCTGGTGTTTGGTGCCACCCTTGGCCTGGTGCTGCAAGGGCTGCCGTTTCGCTTCGATGCGGCCCTTCGCATCCACTATGGCGCCTTTGCGTTCCACTGGCCGCTGCTGTTGACCGCCATGGGGACGGCGCTGGCGCTGCTCTTGCTGCACGGTGCCAGCTTCCTGCAGTGCAAAACCCAGGGGGCCATAGCAGCGCGCAGCGCCCGCCTCGCCCTCTGGCTCGGCCCTCTGGCTCGGCCCCCTGGCGAGCGCCCTCTTTGCCCTTGGCGGCGTCTGGCTTGGGGAGATGGCGGGGTATCGCATCACGGCCATCGGCGATCTCAACGGCGCCCTCACTCCGCTGATGAAAGAGGTGGTGGCGGTGCCGGCGGGCTGGCTTGGCAACTTTGTCGCCCATCCGGTGCTCTGGGCCGTGCCTGTGCTCGGGCTCCTGCTGCCCCTGGTGTGCGCGCTGGCAAGCCGCTTCGGCAAGTCCGGGCTGGCGCTCGTGGCCAGCGGCGGTGCCTGCGCCGCCATGATGCTGACCGTGGCCATCGCGCTCTTCCCCTTCGTGCTGCCCTCGTCCCTGGATCCGGCCAGCAGCCTGACCCTGTGGGACAGCACCTCCAGCGAGCGCACCCTGCTTATCATGCTGGGGATCGTCGGGGTACTGATGCCGGTCAACATCGGCTACACCCTCTGGGTCTACCGGGTGGTGCGCGGCAGGGTCAGCGCCGAGCAGGTGCGCCAGCACGGCCACAGCCTCTACTAATCCGCTTCAACACAAGGATCAATGCGATATGTGGTATTTCACCTGGTTGCTGGGGCTGGGGTTCGCCCTGCTCTGCGGGCTGGTCAACCTGCTCTGGCTGGAGGCGCGCTGGGCCGCCGATGAGGATCTCAAGGAGCCCTGAGCCTCGCATCTTGCCCATGAAAAAAGGCCGACACAGGGTGTCGGCCTTTTGCTTGCCCGGGGGTCAGGCAAGGGCGGCGCGGCGCTCGCCCGCTTCGCTGACATGGGTGAGGCCGTAGGCCAGCAGCACGATGAGGGCACCAATCCAGGGGGTGTGCATCAGGCCGAGGTGCTCCACCACGAAACCGCCGACCACGGAGCCCAGCGCAATGCCGACGTTGAAGGCGGCGATGTTGAGGCCGGAGGCCACATCCACGGCATTGGGGGTGTGGCGCTCGGCCTGTTTCACCACCAGTACCTGAAGACCCGGCACGTTGCCAAAGGCGAAGGCGCCCCACACCAGCACGGTCAGTACCGCCAGCACCGGGTGCGGTGCGGTGAAGGTGAGCACCAGCAGCACCACGGCGAGCCCGGCAAACAGCAGCTTGAGGGCAGGCAGCGGGCCCATCCGGTCGGCGAGCTTGCCGCCCCAGATATTGCCGACGGCGACCGATACCCCGTACACCAGCAGAATGAGGCTGACCGCGCCGGCGCTAAAGCCGCTCACCTGTTGCAGGATGGGGGCGAGGAAGGTAAACGCCGTGAAGGCACCGCCGTAACCGAGCGCCGTCTTGGCGTAGACCAGCAGCAGCGGTTTCTTGGTGAGCACCGAGAGCTGCTCGCGAACGCTGGAGGCGGCCCCCTTCGGCAGGTTCCCCGGTACCAGCAGCAGGCTGCCCACCATGGCGACGAGGCCGAGCAGGCTCACCACCAGGAAGGTCTCGCGCCAGCCAAAGACCTGACCAATCCAGGTGCCAAGCGGGACGCCGGTCACCAGGGCGACCGTGAGGCCGCTGAACATGATGGCGATGGCGCTGGCCGCCTTCTCTTTGGCCACGAGACCCGTGGCGATGGTGCTGCCTACCGAGAAGAAGACCCCGTGGGCCAGCCCGGTGAGGATGCGGGCCACAATCAGGCTCTCGTACCCGGGGGCCTGCCAGGCCAGCAGGTTGCCGACGGTGAAGAGGGCCATCAGCCCCACCAGCAGCCACTTGCGCGGCAGCTTGCCGGTGAGCGCCGTGAGCACGGGGGCGCCGATGGCCACCCCAAGGGCATAGAGGCTGACCAGCAGGCCCGCCGAGGGGAGCGAGACATTGAGCTGCTCGGCGATGGTGGGGATGAGCCCCACGATCACGAATTCGGTGGTGCCTATGGCAAAGGCACTTAAGGTGAGGGCAAATAACGCCAGTGGCATAACAACTCCTTGGATTGGGACTCCCGACGGGAGAATGGCGCCAGTATGCCGAGGGTGTTTGTTGGTAAAAATGACGGCAACGTCAAATTACTTTTGCCAAATCAGCAGCAATGGGGCCGTGAAATGGGGTATTGGGAGTGGGCGAGGCCGCGAGACACACACGGCCATGCAGCACAAGTGAATGCAGAGGCAAAGCCTGTAGAGGCAAGGCGTATAGAGGCAAGGCGTATAGAGGAAGCTGGGGACAAAAAGGCAGGGGCACAAAGAGGAAAGGGCAAGGGAAGGTGGCAGTCGCGCCCGGTATTGAGACAAAAAACGGGAGGCACAGTGCCTCCCGCTCAGGTTCTCGTCGATGGTGTCGGGTTTTCTTTGCTCCCTTCTCCCCTTGCGGGAGAAGGGCTGGGGATGAGGGGGCTATCTGGTTGAAGGCCTGATGACCTGAATAGAAGAGCCTGCCCTCACCCTCTCCCATAGGGAGAGGGGATAGCCCGTGGTTGCAGTCTGTTCGTGAGGGTCGCCGCTATCCACCGCCGAATCGAGAGGCCATGGTTTAATCCCAATTCGGCGCAAAGTCCGGGTTGGCGCAGCGCTCACCCCGATCCAGGGTGGCGATGGCGGCCATCTCATCGCGACTGAGTTGCACCTTCAGCGCAGCCAGGTTGGCGGCCAGATTCTCCCGTTTGGTAGAGCTCGGGATCACCGTCATGCCCTGGGCCAGCAGCCAGGCCAGGGACACCTGGGCTGCCGAGACGCCGTGGCGCTTGCCGATCTCCATCAGCAGCGGCTCGGTGAGCACCTTGCCATAGGCGAGTGGCATATAGGCGGTGATGGCGATGCCGTGGGCCTGGCAGAACTCCACCACCTTGCGGTTTTGCAGCAGGGGGTGGATCTCCACCTGCTGGTGGGCGATGGCGCCCGGCCCCAAAATTTCGACCGCCTGTTTAAGCTGGGCCACGGTGAAGTTGGAGACCCCGATCTCCCGGGTCAGGCCCCGGGCTTTGGCCTCGGCGAGCTGCTCCAGATAGACCGCCATCGGCACCTCATCCTGGGGGGAGGGCCAGTGAATGAGCGCCAGATCCAGATAGTTGGTGCCGAGTTTTTCCAGGCTCACTTCCAGGCTCGGGATCACCTTGCCCGGACCGAACTCGCTGGTCCACACCTTGGTGGTCAGGTAAATATCCTGGCGGGGCACGCCACTCTCGCTCATCAACTGGCCGACTTCGGCCTCGTTGTCATAGATCTGGGCGGTATCGATATGGCGGTAGCCAAGTTCCAGCCCCTGCAGCAGGGAGTCGCGAAGGGGCTGATCTTTCAGGCGGAAGGTTCCAAGACCCAGGTTGGGCATCTTCATCATCAAATTCCTCAGGTTAGTGTTTCTACGCTCAATGCTTTGTCTGTTTGCCGGGCCTGCGGTGCAGATCCGGCGGGGAGGGCGCCGGCAGCCTCAGACCCTGTGATAGCGGCGCACCAGGCTGCTGGCAAACCACTCCTGGGTGTCGGCCACGAAGGCGAGAAAATGGGGCTGCTGCTGGTGGGCGCTGAGGGCTGCTTCACTCTCCCACTCCTCGTACAGCATCCAGCTGTGGGGGCTCTCCAGGCTCTGGTGCAACTGGTAGCGAAGGCACCCCGGCTCTTGCAGGGTAGCGGCGATCAGCAGCTCGAGGGCGGTGCGAAACTGGGCGGCGAATTCGGGTTTGGCGTTAAGCTGGGCAATCACGATCAGGGGGGATGGCATCTGAACCTCCTCGTTAAGACGGGAGTCAGTATGCCCGCCCCAGACTGGGGGATACAGGGCAGCAGTCGCAAAACACTATTGAGGTGAGTGCAGCAATGTGGCCTCCCCATGGCTGGTCGTGGTGCAGGTGGGCCAGGGGAGGGCGGAGTATTATCAGGCGCTGGCCGGTTCGGACCAGACCGCAAATTCATTGCCGCTGGGCTCGACAAAGTGAAAGCGGCGGCCACCGGGAAAATCGAACAGGGGGCGCACTATGGTGCCCCCTGCGCCGGCTACCTTGCTCTGGGTCGCCTCGATATCGGCGCTGTAGAACACCAGGAGCGCCCCGCCCTGAGCACTCTGGCTGCACAGTTCGGTGCGGTAGAAGCCGCCATCCAGCCCTTCCCCTTCGAAGGCGCAATAATCGGGGCCGTAGTCGGCAAACTGCCAGCCAAAGGCGGCGGTGAAGAAGGCTTTGGTGGCGGCAAGATCCCTGGCCGCAAATTCCACATAGTTCAGTTTTTCATGGGCCCTGGTCATAAGGGTTTCCTTGTCGATATCGGTGGTTATTTCGGTTGCCAGCGCTTTTGCGTGGGGCTTGTGGAGTGGGGCAAGGCGTCCCAGGGGGTCAGCTTGAGCTGCTTGCGCCTAAACCAAAACCAGGTCCCCATCAGCAGACCGAGCCCGATGCCAAACAGCAGGCTCTGGCGCAGGGCAAACCCCGGGCTCACCTCATCCTGCCAGCCGAGGCACCACATCAACACCCCCCAGATAGCGCCGATGGGGAATCCCAGGGCAAGAACGTTGATCAGAAAGCGTTCGTAGTGGGGCGGCCTGATGGTGAACCCCGCCTTTCGCAGCAGCCAGATGATCGGCGGGTTGTAGTTGAGCGTTTGCACGCCCTTCTCGGCCAACTCCCGATGGGCGGCGGCCAGCCTGTTGTCGAATGTCATGGATCGTCCCTGTCATAGTGTGGCGCCATACGGTGCCGGTTGGCGGCATTGTACTGGCAAGGGCGCAGATAAAACAGGTGGTGCGTCACGATACGAAGCGACGCCTGTCTTGCCAACTCCCGGCCATTGCACCTATAAAGACCCATTACTCTTGCCAGGATGACAGCAATGAAGACCCATTCCGATGAATTGACCCTGTTTGTGGCGGTGGTGGAGGCGGGCAGCTTTCGCCAGGCGGCGGAGAATCTCGGCATGGATAATTCCGTGGTGAGCCGCGGCATCAAGCGTCTCGAAGAGAAGCTCGCCACCGTGCTCCTCAACCGCACCACCCGCCGGGTCAGCCTGACCGAGGAGGGGAGCTGGTTCTATCAGCGGGCGGTGAAGATCCTGACCGAGATGAGCGAGGCGGAAGGGTTGCTGCTGATGCGCCGGGAGCAGCCGGAGGGCATATTGCGGGTGGACGCCGCCACCCCCTTCATCCTGCATAGATTGGTGCCCATCATCGGCGAGTTTCGCCGCCGCTACCCCGCCATCGAGCTGCAACTGCACAGCTCCGAGGGCTTCATCAACCTGATGGAGCGGCGGGTGGACATGGCCATTCGCATCGGCGAGCTGACGGACTCCTCCCTGCGGGCCCTGCCGCTGGGCCGCTCGCGGCTGCGGCTGCTGGCCTCCCCCGGCTATCTGAAGGCACGCGGTACCCCGCGCCAGCCGGCTGACTTGCTGGCGGGCCACGAGCTGCTCGGTTTTTTGCACCCCGATCACCTCAATCATTGGCCCCTATTGAGCGAGGAGCAGGGGGACAGGTTCGCCATCACCCCGACCCTGCGGGCCAGCAGCGGGGAAACCTTGCGTCAGCTGGCGCTGGCGGGGCAGGGGATCGTCTGCCTGTCGGACTTCATGACGGGGGATGACAGGGCGAGCGGGGCGCTGGTGGAGGTGCTGGCCCGCAGCAACAGCGGCGCCTCGCGCCCCATCCATGCGGTCTTCTACTCCGATGCCCAGCGGGACATCCGGCTGCGGGTCTGGCTCGATTTCCTGAAAGAGCAGCTCGGTGCTGAGGCGTTGTAGAGGGCATGTCGACAGTTCCAACCCCCTCCACGAGGGGGAGGGGTCATTTTCTCCCACCCCTTGGCAAGGGAAGGGCTGGGATCGGGGGCGGTCAGAACAGTCGTGCTCGCCAATAAAAAGAGGCCGACATCGCTGTCGGCCTCTTTGCTTTCTTCATCTCAAGGACGCGTCGGTTACCCCATCACTCCTCTTCGGCCCAGCGGCGTGAACGTTCCACCGCCTTCTTCCAGCCGCTGTAGCGCTTGGCGCGATCGTCACGGTCCATCTGCGGAATGAACTCGCGGTCCACGCTGAACTTGTCTTCCAGCTCTTCAGAGCTCTTCCAGAAGCCCACGGCGAGGCCGGCCAGGAAGGCGGCGCCCATGGCGGTGGTCTCGATGCGGGTCGGACGCACCACAGGGGTGTGCATCATGTCAGCCTGGAACTGCATCAGGAAGTCGTTGGCCACGGCGCCGCCATCCACCTTCAGGGCTGCCAGCTTGATGCCGGAGTCCTGCTGCATGGCATCCAGCACGTCGCGGCTCTGGTAGGCGATGGATTCCAGCGCGGCACGGATGATGTGGTTGCGGTTGGCGCCACGGGTCAGGCCGACCATGGTGCCGCGAGCATACGGATCCCAGTAGGGGGCGCCCAGACCGACGAAGGCCGGTACCAGGTAGACGCCGTTGGTGTCGCCAACCTTGGAGGCGAAGTAGTCGGTGTCGCGGGCATCGTGGATGATCTTGAGCTCATCGCGCAGCCACTGGATGGTGGCGCCACCCATAAATACCGCACCCTCGAGGGCATAATTCACTTCCCCTTTCGGGCCGATGGCGACCGTGGTCAGCAGGCCGTTGCTGGAGCGAACCGGCTCGGTGCCGGTGTTCATCAGCATGAAGCAGCCGGTACCGTAGGTGTTCTTGGCCATCCCTTTTTCGAAGCAGAGCTGGCCGAACAGGGCGGACTGCTGGTCACCGGCGATACCGGCGATGGGGATGCGGGCGCCGCCGCCACGGGTGGTGTAGCCATAGACCTCGGAGGAGGGTTTGACTTGCGGCAGCATGGAGGCGGGGATGCCCAGCTCGTCCAGCATGCGCTCATCCCACTTCAGGTCGCGGATGTTGTAGAGCATGGTGCGCGAGGCGTTGGTCGGGTCGGTGACGTGCACCTCGCCGTTGGTCATCTTCCACACCAGCCAGGTGTCGATGGTGCCGAACAGCAGCTCGCCGTTCATTGCCTTCTCCCGGGCCCCTTCCACGTTGTCCAGGATCCACTTCACCTTGGTACCGGAGAAGTAGGCATCCAGCACCAGGCCGGTGTTTTCGCGAACGTACTCTTCAAGGCCCCGGGCCTTGAGTTCTTCACAGATGGCCGCGGTGCGGCGGCACTGCCAGACGATGGCGTTGTAGATGGGCTTGCCGGTGGCCTTTTCCCAGACGACGGTGGTTTCACGCTGGTTGGTGATGCCGATGGCGGCGATCTGCTCGCTGTGCAGGCCGCTCTTGGCCAGCACTTCGGTGAAGACGGAGGACTGGGTCGCCCAGATCTCCATGGGGTCGTGCTCGACCCAGCCCGCTTTCGGGTAGTGCTGGGTGAATTCGCGCTGGGAGGTCGCGACGATGTTGGCGTCCTGATCGAAGACAATGGCACGGGAAGAGGTGGTGCCCTGGTCCAGCGCAACGACAAATTTCTTTTCAGCAGACATGATGTTCTCCACGTTTTTATTTTCCACGTTGTTACACGTTGGGGAGGGCCGCTCTCAGGCGGCGGCCTCTTCTTTGTTAGACAGCTTGGAGGCTTCTTCGGTGGCGACGCGGTTGCCCGGGACGCAGGGAGCCAGCACTTTCACATACAGGGCGGTACCGATCTGGGCGCCGACGATGGGGCCAAGGATGGGGACCCAGAAGTAGGGGTTGTCACGACCACCGGTCAGGGCCACGTCACCCCAGCCAGCCACGAAGGCGAACAGTTTGGGGCCGAAATCACGGGCCGGGTTCATGGCAAAGCCGGTCAAGGGGCCGAGGGAGGCGCCGATCACCGCGATCAGGATGCCGATGAGCAGGGCGGCGGCGAAGCCTTTGGGGGCGCCGTTGTTGTTGTCACCCAGTGCCATGATGCCCAGCATCAGGACGGCGGTGATCACCATCTCGACCGCGAAAGCCTGCATGTTGGAGAGCAGGGCATTGGGGTAGGTGGAGAAGATGCCTGCGGTACCGAGGCTCTCGACGCTGCCGCGCACCACGTTGTGGGTCAGCTCCCACTGGGTGAACAGGTTGCTGTAGAGGGCGTAGACCAGGGCGGCGGAGGCGAAGGCCCCGGCTATCTGGGCGATGATGAAGGGCACCACCTTGCGCTTGTCAAAGCCGCAGAAGGTCATCAGCGCCAGGGTCACGGCAGGGTTGAGGTGGGCACCGGAGATGCCACCGGTGACATAGATGGCGATGGCGACACCCAGGCCCCAGGTAATGGAGATTTCCCATTGCCCGAAGTTGGCGCCAGCCAGCACCAGGGCGGCCACGCAGCCGACGCCGAAGAAGATCAGCAGGCCGGTGCCGATAAACTCGGCAAGGCACTCGCCAAGCAGGGTATTGGGTCTTTGTATGCTCATAGTTGTTATTCCTTATATCCACCCAGAGTAGGTTTGATGTTCCGTTTTGTTATCTTTCATTCCCATTCATTGCGCCCGAAAACGTTTCTTCTTGTTTTTTGAGCTTGCGCAAACGTTATGCTCGTTTGCGCTCGTTCTTGGACGAGAGAGAAAATAAACCTTCTGCGTCAATTCACCATACCCCCGCCACCGGAAATGTGGGCAAGATCCCATTCATTGCTAAGAAAATGTGACGAAAAGCAACAGTTGTCGGCCATATTACTCCTTAGTGAGTAGCCAAAAGCCACGCCATGCGTGGGCTGACCCTGGATGCGCGTTCACTCACTGCGTCACAATTTTTGTAATAAAACTGCAATAATTTAGCGCTCATCACAGATTAAATGTTCACAAATGAGCACAATAGGCTCGCTTGCGAATCAAGACGCGTCTGATCGCCGGCATGAGCGGGGCGTCCTCAACCGCCCAGAACAACAATAAAAGGAAGCAGAACATGCTTAGTCTCTTCAGGCCTGCACCCCATATCGACCGGCTGCCGGCCGACAAGGTGGATCCCTTCTACAAACGCATGCGTTGGCAGGTGTTCTTCGGGATCTTCTTCGGGTATGCGGGTTACTACCTGGTACGGAAAAACTTCAGTCTGGCGATGCCCTACCTCATCGAGCAGGGCTTCTCCCGCGGGGATCTGGGTCTGGCCCTCTCCGGCGTCTCCATCGCCTACGGTCTCTCCAAATTCCTGATGGGGAACGTGTCGGACAGATCCAACGCGCGCTACTTCCTCTCCGCCGGTCTGCTGCTCTCGGCAGGCATCATGTTCATGATGGGGACCATGCACTGGGCTACCTCCAGCATTGGCATCATGTTCGTGCTCCTGTTCCTGAACGGCTGGGCACAGGGCATGGGCTGGCCCCCCTGCGGCCGTACCATGGTGCACTGGTGGTCGCAGAAGGAGCGGGGTGAGATCGTCTCGGTCTGGAACGTGGCCCACAACGTGGGCGGCGGCATGATAGGCCCCCTGTTCATCCTCGGCATGGGCTGGTTCAACGACTGGCGCAGCGCCTTCTATGTGCCTGCGGCGGCGGCGGCGGCCATCGCGGTGATCGCCTTCTTCGTGATGCGCGATACCCCGCAATCGGTCGGTCTGCCCCCCATCGAGGAGTACAAGAACGACTACCCGAAGGATTACAACGAAAGCCACGAGCAGGAGTTCTCCGCCAAGGAGATCTTCATGAAGTACGTGCTGCACAACAAGCTGCTCTGGTACATCGCCATCGCCAACGCCTTCGTCTACCTCATCCGTTACGGCGTGCTGGACTGGGCGCCCACCTATCTGAAAGAGGCCAAGGACTTCAGCGTGGATCACTCCTCCTGGGCCTACTTCCTCTATGAGTGGGCGGGGATCCCGGGCACCCTGCTGTGTGGCTGGATCTCCGACAAGATGTTCAAGGGCCGCCGCGCCCCGGCAGGCATCCTGTTCATGGTGCTGGTGACCCTTTCCGTGCTGGTCTACTGGTTCAACCCGGCGGGCAACCCGACCATCGACATGATGGCCCTGGTCGCCATCGGCTTCCTCATCTATGGCCCCGTCATGCTGATCGGCCTCTACGCCCTGGAGCTGGCGCCCAAGAAGGCGGCCGGTACCGCGGCGGGCTTCACCGGCCTGTTCGGTTATCTGGGTGGCGCGGTCGCGGCCAACGCCATGCTGGGCTATACCGTTGACCACTTCGGCTGGGACGGCGGCTTCATGGTGCTCACCGTCTCTTGCGTGCTCTCCATCATCCTGCTGGCCATGACCCTCAAGCATGAGAACGAGTCGATTGCCGCCAAGGCGGCTGTCCATAAGGCATAAAACGTGATCCTGCCCTTATCGATTGGAAAAGGGATCAGGTACACTGCCAAAGGCCCCGCACCTGCCGGGGCCTTTTTTCGTCTCATCTGCGGAGTGCAAGCGTGAAGCAAACCCAACGACATCTGGAGATCCTGGACGTCCTGACCCGGCAGGGTTTCGTCTCGACTGACGATCTGGTGACCCATTTTGACGTCAGCCCCCAGACCATTCGCCGGGATCTCAACGATCTCGCCGAACAGAACAAGATCCGGCGCCATCACGGCGGGGCCTCACTGCATTCGAGCACCGTCAACACCGCCTACAGTGCCCGTAAGGTGATGCAGCTCAAGGAGAAGGAGCGCATCGCCCGGGAAGTGGCCGCCAACATCCCCGACGGCTCGTCGCTCTTTATCGACATCGGCACCACCACCGAGGCCATCGCCCGGGCCCTGCTCGACCACCGGGAGCTGCGCGTGGTCACCAACAACCTGAACGTCGCCAGCATCCTGACCGCCAAGGATGACTTCACCGTCATCATCGCCGGCGGCGAGATCCGCAACCGGGATGGCGGCATTGTCGGGGAGGCGACCCGCGACTTCATCGGCCAGTTTCGCATGGACTACGGCGTCATCGGCATCTCGGGCATCGACAGCGACGGCTCCCTGCTCGATTTCGACTATCACGAGGTGAAGATCGCCCAGGCCATCATCGCCCACTCCCGCCAGGTGTTCCTGGCCGCCGACCATACCAAGTTTGGCCGCAACGCCATGGTCAACCTCGGCAACCTCAACCAGATCCACGCCCTGTTCACGGATCAGGAGCCGCCGGAGAAGCTGATGCGACTGATGTCCCAGCATCAGATCGCCTGCCATATCTGCTGAGCTTCCCCGCACAGGCATCAGGCCGCCTCGGGGCGGCCGCTTTTTTTTCTGCCCCCTCCCGGCCTGCGGCGTCTCCCTTGCGGCGCTTAAGAGGCCAGTTCCTGGCGCTGACACTCCTTCTTTGACCCCCTGATGTTGCTCCCGCACTCGGGCGCCACGTTTGCACCGACGCTAGGCGCCTGCGAGGGATTCACGCCATCGCGTTCATCACCTTGCTTCATGGGCGCCCCCATCCGGGACTCTTTGTTCTCCTCCCTGCCCAAAATGGCTGTTTCCGGCAGACCTTAGCCTTGCCAGGCCGTCACCGACTGGCAGCATTTTTAGCATTGTGAAAACAATCGCGATCACATTTCTCTCACGAAATGTTCGTTTATTGGTTTTTCATGTTCTAATATGAGCGAAATCAAACATTGCTGTCATGGCAAACACAAAATAAGAAAGTAGGTGAACATGAGCGAACATTATGATCTGGTCGTCGTCGGCGGCGGCATCAACGGGGTCGGCATCGCGGCAGATGCGGCGGGGCGGGGGCTGAAGGTGGCGCTGTTCGAGGCGAGCGATCTCGCCTCTGCCACCTCGTCCAACTCCAGCAAGCTGATCCACGGCGGCCTGCGCTATCTCGAACATTACGAATTCCGGCTGGTGAAAGAGGCGCTGGCGGAACGGGAGGTCCTGCTCGGCATGGCTCCCCACATCGCCCGTCCCATGCGTTTTCGTCTGCCTCATCGCCCGCACCTGCGTCCGGCCTGGATGATCCGAGCCGGTCTCTTCCTTTATGACAACCTGGCCAAGCGGGACAAGCTCAAGGGGAGCTGCGGCCTGCGCTTCCTGCCACAGGACGGTCTCAAGAGCGGCATCAAAAAGGGCTTTGAATACTCGGATGCCTGGGTCGACGACGCCCGGCTGGTGGTGCTCAATGCCATGCTGGCGCGGGACAAGGGCGCCGATGTGCAGACCCGTACCCGCTGCGTCAAGGCGGTGCGCGGATCCAAGCACTGGACCCTGACGCTGGAGCGGGAAGGGGGCGAGCAGTTCACCGTCAGCTGCCGTGGTCTGGTCAATGCGGCGGGCCCCTGGGTCAAGACCTTCTATGACGAGAACCTGAGCGAGAAATCCCCCCGCGGCATTCGCCTCATCAAGGGGAGCCACATGATAGTGCCGCGCATCCATGAGCGCGAAGAGGCCTACATCCTGCAAAACGAGGACAACCGCATCGTCTTCGTCATCCCCTACCAGCAGGACTATTCCCTCATCGGCACCACGGACGTGGAGCACAAGGGCAGCCCGCGGGAGGCCAAGATCAGCGATGCCGAGATCAACTATCTGTGCAAGGTGGTCAATGCCCACTTCACCAGGCAGATAAGCCCGGCAGACGTGGTGTGGACCTATGCCGGGGTGCGCCCCCTGTGTGACGACGAGTCCGATTCACCCCAGGCGGTGACCCGGGACTACACGCTCGAGCTCAGTGGTGAATCCGACGGCGCGCCGCTGTTGTCGGTGTTTGGCGGCAAGCTCACCACCTACCGCAAGCTGGCCCAGGCCGCCTGCAACAAGCTCAAGCCCTGGTTCAGCCAGATGGGAGAGGACTGGACCGCCTCCTGCCGGCTGCCCGGTGGCGAGTTCGACTGCTCGGTGCGTGAACTGGCGCGTGCCTTTGCGCTGGAATTCGGCTGGCTCGACGATCGCAGCGCCCTGCGCATCGCCGAATCCTATGGCGCTCATGCCCGCCTCTGGCTGAAGGAGGAGCGCGGCCAGCACTTTGGTGCCGGGCTGTATGAATCTGAAGTGCGTTACCTTATCGCGCGCGAATGGGCCTGCAGCCTGGAAGACATTCTGTGGCGCCGCAGCAAGCTGGGGCTGCGCCTGTCTGAATCCGAACAGCAGCAGCTCGGTGCCTGGCTGCTCGAGCACCACCACGCCCTGCCCGAAGCCTGCTGATGACCCATGGCGGGCGGCCTTTGCCGCCCGCCGTCAAACTGCAATAAACCCCTGCTATAACAATTACCTGCATCCTACACACCATAACAACGAGATCTCTTGATGAAGCAACCTCACCGTACCCTGATAGCCCTTGGCCTCGGGGCTGCCCTGGCGCTGCCCGCACTGGCGGCCGACGAAGGCAAAATCGTGATCGCCCACCGTGGTGCCTCCGGTTACCTGCCGGAACACACCCTGGAATCCAAGGCCCTGGCCTATGGCATGGGCGCCGACTATCTGGAGCAGGACTTGGTGATGACCAAGGATGACCAGCTGGTGGTGATGCACGATCACTTCCTCGATGGCATCACGGACGTGGCCGAGCGCTTTCCCGGCCGGGCCCGCCCGGACGGTCGCTACTATGTGGTGGATTTCACCCTGGACGAGGTGCGCTCCCTGCGCATGACCGAGCCGTTCCAACTGGTGGACGGCAAGCAGGTGCCGGTCTATCCGGCGCGCTTCCCGCTGTGGAAGTCGAGCTTCAGGATCCACACCTTCCAGGAAGAGATCGAGATGATCCAGGGGCTCAACAAGAGCACCGGCAAGCACATCGGCATCTACCCGGAGATCAAGGCTCCCTGGCTGTTCCGCCACGAAGGCAAGGACATCTCCAGGGCGGTGCTCAAGGTACTGAAGGAGTACGGCTACACCAGCAAGAGCGACAAGGTCTATCTGCAGTGCTTCGATGCCAACGAGCTCAAGCGCATCAACGGCGAGCTGATGCCCGCCATGGGCATGGATCTCAAGCTGGTGCAGCTGATGGCCGAGACCGACTGGAACGAGACCATGGTCTACGACGCCAAGGGCAAGGCGACCCCCTATGACTACGACTGGATGTTCAAGCCGGGGGCCATGAAGACCATCGCCACCTATGCCGAGGGGATAGGTCCCTGGAAACCCATGGTGGTGACCGAGCCGGGTACTCCTGGCAAGCCGGTCTTCACCGGCATGGTGAAAGAGGCCCATGCGGCCGGCCTCAAGGTGCATCCTTATACCTTCCGTCAGGATGAGGGGCAGATCCCGGCCTATGCGAAAGACTTCACCGACCTGCTCAACATCTTCCTCTACCAGGCCGATGTGGACGGGGTATTCAGCGACTTCCCCGACAAGGCGGTCGAGGCTATCAAGGCTCACGGCAAATAATAAAAGAAGAGCAACACGGGCATGCAAGCGGGGCCAGGTGCCCCGCTTTTTTGTGCCCGGCATTATCGCCGGGATGAGGGGCCGGATAAGGGGTCATGAGAGGGGGCAGAGAGATGATATTGAAATGGATGGGTGTAATTAAATGTTTACGATTTGAGGCTGTTCTGGCCTTGCGAGTCGCTACTTTTGAGTTGTTTCACTCTGCATTCTTGGTCATTTATCCATCTGCCAGCGTGCAAATACGCTAGTTTCACTTGATTGTTTGTTTTTCCTTGGTAAGGTGGGGGCGGTTGCGTAACAAAGTGCTGACTTGTGTAAATAAAAATATACGGTTAGCGCCCTTGGCTTGAAACAGTAGAGAGAATGAGAAGATGCAAAGAGATCCCCTGAACAACATCCATATCCAGTCCGAACAAGTGATGATCACGCCTGCCCAGCTCAAGGAGAAACTGCCCATCTCCGATCGCGCGTTGGCATTCGTGCAAGGGGCCCGCAATACCATCGCCGACATTATCCACCGTCGCGATCACCGCCTGCTGGTGATCTGTGGTCCCTGCTCCATCCACGACATGGACGCCGCCAAAGAGTACGCAACCAGACTCAAAGCGCTGCATGACGCCTATCAGGACTCTCTCTACATTGTCATGCGGGTCTACTTTGAGAAGCCGCGCACCACGGTCGGCTGGAAGGGCTTTATCAACGATCCGAACCTGGATGGCACCTTTGACGTGGAGCTGGGTCTGCACCGCGCCCGCGAGCTGCTCTGCTGGCTGGCCGAGCTGGAGTTGCCGCTGGCCACCGAGGCGCTCGACCCCATCAGCCCGCAATACCTGGCGGAGCTCTTCTCTTGGTCGGCCATCGGTGCCCGCACCACCGAATCCCAGACCCACAGGGAGATGGCGTCCGGCCTCTCCATGCCGGTCGGCTTCAAGAACGGCACCGACGGCAACCTCGGCACCGCCATCAATGCGCTGCAGGCGGCCTCCAGCCCCCACGCTTTCATGGGGATCAACCAGCAGGGTCAGGTCGCGCTGCTGCAGACCCAGGGTAACCCGGATGGTCATGTGATCCTGCGCGGCGGCAAGCACCCGAACTACGACTCGGTCAATGTGTCGCTGGCGGAAGAGGCGCTGGAGAAGGCGGGTTTGCTGCCCGGTCTGGTGGTGGATTGCAGCCACGGCAACTCCAGCAAGGATCACCGGCTGCAGCCCAAGGTGGCCGACAACGTCATTCACCAGATCCAGGAGGGCAACCGCTCCATCATCGGGGTGATGCTCGAATCCAACCTGTTCGAAGGCAACCAGTCCAGCGAGCAGCCCAAGTGCGAGATGCGCTACGGCGTCTCCATCACCGATGCCTGCATCGACTGGGAGACCACGGATGCGCTGCTGGCCCGCTGCCACAGCCAGCTGGCGGCACCACTTTTGGCCAGAACATCGGCATAAGCCGTGGTATCTTGTTGTAACTGATTGAACCATCGAGGTATCACGGCCCACGCAGTGATACCTTGTTGCCTCTTGAATGACAGGGCGTCGCTGCGGGCGGCGCCAGCAGGGACTGGACATGGCGGAAGAGTTGAATGCCCTCAGGGACAAGATAGATGCGGTGGACAAGCAGCTGATTGATCTGCTGGCTGCCCGTCTCGCCCTGGTGGGGGAAGTGGGGGAAGTGAAGAGCCGGCACGGCCTGCCCATCTACGCGCCGGATCGGGAGGCGAGCATGCTGGCCCGCCGCCGCGCCGAGGCCGAGGCACTGGGGGTGCCGGGGGACCTTATCGAGGATGTGCTGCGCCGGGTGATGCGCGAGTCCTATATTCTGGAGTCCGCCAGCGACAAGGAGCACCACTTCAAGTGCATGAAGCCTGAGCTCGGCAAGGTGGTGATCATCGGTGGCCAGGGGCAGCTTGGCCGCCTGTTCGGCAACCTGTTCAGCCTCTCGGGCTACCGGGTCGAAACCCTGGGTCAGGCCGATTGGCCACGCGCCGACGAGATCCTGCACGGCGCCGGGCTGGTGATGGTGGCGGTGCCCATCGACGTCACCTGCCAGGTGATCGACCGGCTCGGCAACCTGCCGGCGGACTGCCTGCTGGTGGACGTGACCAGCGTCAAGAGTGAACCGCTTGCCCATATGCTGGCGGTACACCAGGGGCCGGTGCTGGGGCTGCACCCCATGTTCGGGCCGGACGTGGCGAGCCTCGCCAAGCAGGTGATCGTCTGCTGTCAGGGGCGCGAGCCCGCCGCCAGCCAGTGGCTGTTGGAGCAGATGACCATCTGGGGGGCGCGTTTGCAGCAGGTGGAGGCCAAGGCCCACGACGAGGCGATGACCTTCATTCAGGCGCTGCGCCACTTTGCTACCTTCGCCTACGGCTGGCACCTCTCCCGGGAGCAGGCCAACATCGACCGCCTGCTTGCCTTAAGCTCTCCCATCTACCGGCTGGAGCTGGCCATGGTGGGACGGCTGTTTGCCCAGGATCCCCACCTCTACGCCGACATCATACTGTCGTCGCCGCAGAACCTCGCGATGATCCGTCGTTACTACCAGAACTTCGGCGAGGCGCTGGGCCTGCTGGAGCGGGGCGACAGGGAGGGCTTCATCGAGGCCTTCAGCCAGGTCTCCGGCTTCTTCGGCGAGCGGGCGGAGGAGTTCCTGCGCGAGAGTCGCACCCTGCTGGCCCAGGCCAACGACCGTCGTCATCACGGCTGATGCACAAAGACATCCATACAAAAGGGGCCTGATGGCCCCTTTTTAATGTTGTTTGTGCTGCACCGATAACCAAGGTAGATGAAAACACAGGTCTGGGCGTGAAATCGCCCTCTTTCATTCGGCAGGCGGTTGACGCAAGTCGGCGTCATGCCAGCCCAGCGGCAGGGTGAGCAGCTGATCGATCAGCTCCCGGCGGTCGGATTTCTCCAGATAGGCGAGGTAGAGCGGGCGGCTCAGGGATTGGCCCCCTTCCACCAGATGAAGCTGCCCCTGCTCCAGGAAGGGGCTCACCATGCGCCTTGGCAGGTAGGCGGCGCCACCGTTGGCCAGCACGAATTGCAGGGCCATGCTGGCGGAGCTTGAATGCAGCACCGGGGTCTTCTGCAGGCTCTGCAATCGGCTCGATGGCGGTTCGAAGCTGGTGCCCCAGTCGAGATGAATGTGGGGCATCTGCATCAGGCTGTCGGCGTTTGCGGCCGGCTCCCGGCTCACCAGTTCGAACACCAGCTCGCCGATGGGGTGCAGGGCAATCTCGTCGATCTTGGTCGGCTCGGAGAGCAGGGCGAGATCGAGGGAGCGCTCCAGCAACTGGCGACAGAGGTGCTCGCGGGAGGCGGTTTCGAGGCGCACCGCGAGGCCGGGGGCCAGGGCATAGACATGGTTGAGCCAGTCGTTGAAGTCGAGCTCCCAGAAGACGGCGGGGGCGCCGATGGCAAGCTGCTGGCTGAAACCGGGGGAGAGGGCCACGTCCTGCTTGGCGCGCCCCAAAGTATGCAGAATGGCGTCTGCGTAGGGCAGCAGACGCTCACCGGAGGCAGTCAGGCGGATGTTGTTGCGATGACGGGCAAACAGGCTGACCCCGAGTTGCTGCTCGAGCTGGCGGATCCGGAAGCTCACCGCCGACTGGGTCAGGTAGAGATTTTCAGCCGCCCGGCCAAAGTGCCGGGTCTTGCTGACCTCGATGAAGGTCCGAAGCAGCTCGGTATCCATTAATCGAGGGACTCGTCGCTGCCGCCACCGCCGCCTTCAAAGCTGCCACCCGCATCTTCATTGGCGCCGCCTGCGACGGTGCACAGACGGTGCACGCGCTTGGGACCAATCACCTTCAGGTATTTGAACCACACCTTGGCGTGGGGGTTGTTGCCGGCTGCGCCGGATTTGACCTGTTCGATAAAGGCACTTTCTACGTCATCGCGCGGGGCCAGGTTGCCCTGATAGAGCGCCAGCATCACGGTGCCATATTTTTCCAGACTGTCCGCTTCGGCCACGGTGAATTCGCCACTGCGACGCAGGCCACGGGGAAAATGTTTGAAGTCGTTGAAACGCTTGTCTGATTCGAAGCTCATAGTGCTCTTGTTCTGGTTAGTTTGACCTTTGCGGGCAAGTATCATCAGGCCGTCGCAGAGTGCAAAATCAATTTTCTTACTATGTTAATAAATATCTTTTATCGAACAGGGTTTGTCGCATCCCGAGGGGGCATTTTGCGGTGCGCTGCACAAAAAAGCCTGAAAAATAGTGGAGTTATGTCAGATTTTGTACAGGAAAAACCGCTCAAAAACGGGCTCGGAAGCTAAAAATAAGGCGCCGTATGGCGCCTTTTTATCATCATGACTGAGCTGAACCCGAGTGCGCGGCACTCACTCAATCATGGCTGGCTGTGCCAGGTTGTCGGCACGCCACAGACGATAGCGCACCTCGTACTCCTGGGGCACATAGATGACGAAGGGCAGCTTGGAGTTGTAGTTCACGAAGAAGCCCTGACCGTAGATCTGGACGAAACTCTCCTTCTTCTGGCCATCTGGGCAGGCCATCAGGGTGCTGACGGGGCCGGTGACCTGGCCCAGGGTCAGGTAGTTGTAACCCCAGCCCTTGACGCTGTGCTGTTCCAGATTGCCCGCGAAGCGGGGCAGGTTGCAGTCGACCAGCATCTTCTTGCCGACTTGCAGCTCGACCATCATGTCGGCTTCGTTCTCGACTTCTGGCAGACGGATCACGACACGTTCCTGGTTCACTTCGGCGGCGGGGAACATGCTGATATCAAATTTTTTCGGTTCGGCGGCGAAGGCATGGCCACCCAATAACAAGGCGCCCAGCAGGCTAAAACGCAACACGGTTTTCATCTGTACCTCTTGGGATTGGTTCAACGCCGCTAGACTAACCGCTCTGCCGGTTTCATGCCAGCGCTGCGGCGTGCAAAACCGCCCTGAACAGGCATCACATGACGCAATTTGATGCTTTTTTGACGGCCAGGGTCACCCTGCCGCTTCTTGCCTCGTGTCAAAAAGGGGGCCGAGTGACCCCCATGGCCAGGCTGTCACCTCACCAGCAGAACCTGTTTCGCCCAAGAGCGGGGGGCGCGCTGGGCGACGGAGCCGCTGGTGATGTCCAGGTAAGCGACGCCCTGAAGGGCCGGCACCGGGGTGGAAGACCAGAGATAGACATAGCCGTCGTTCACCTCCTTGCCATTCCCGGCCATGGCGCGGGGGAAGATGGTTTCGTTCAATGCCGGTTTGTAACAGGCGGACTCCAGAATGCTGGCGAGCTCCTTGATGGTGGGCAGGCGCCAGTCGTGATGACCACCAAAGCCATACAGGGCATGGCTCGGTTCGGTGCGGATCCGTTCCGCCGTCTGCAGTGCCTGTTGCCAGTAGAGGCGGGTGGGTTCCCCCTCGCAGCTCTGGTTGCGCCAGGTCTGGCCGAGCTGGCAGCGCATCCAGGTCAGACCGGGCCCCTGTCGGTGACAGTGCCGTTGCCGTGATCCTGGAAACGGGCGGTGGGGCTGGTACGGGGCAGGGCGTCGTCGCAGATGGCGATGGCCAGTGCCAGGGGGCTGCACAGGGTGAGCAGCAGGGTCAGAAGATACTTGTTCATCGGGTTACCTCGGCCACCAGGCGCAGTTGCAGACCGTTGGCGTCATTGCTGTTTTGAACTGGGGTGGGATAGTCGGCACCGGCGTCCTCGCCGAGGAAGATGTGGGCGATGGCGCTCAGAGGTGCGCTCTCCAGCCGACGGGACGGGGTCAGGGTCTGGCTCCAGTAATAGCCATCGAAGCCATCTTAAATGCGAAAGGGGACTCCCTCCGACGTAGGTGGGAGGGGAATTTCGCCGGGGCGTCAGCCCCGCTGGTTTTGAATGTATTGCTTGATCACCTCCAACGGTGCTCCGCCGCAAGAGCCCGCAAAGTAAGAGCGTGACCAGAGTACGGGTTTGCTGTAAGCACCTCTCAAGTCCAGAAATTCATTACGCAGTCGCCTTGATGTGACCGCCTTTAACGAGTTCACCAGTACCGATAGCTGCACCGTTGGCGCGTACTCTATCAGCATGTGAACATGATCAGCCTCTCCGTCACACTCTTTCAGTTCCGCACCAAAATCTCTGCAAACCTCTGCCGCACACTGACCGAAGGAAGCGTGATGCAGATCCCCCAATATCGGCTTTCGATACTTGGTGATAAACACCAAATGTACGTGCAAAGCGTAGGCCGCATGGCGTGATTTATTAATTTTAGTGAATTGCATTCTGTCACTCAATCGGGCTTAATAGATATGGCAATAATGCTACACACTGAGCGCTAAATGCAAATTCTGAAAGCCTACAAATTCCGACTCGAACCGACCGAACAACAAGCGCAACGCCTGCGCCAGTTGGGCGGTTGTGCTCGTTATGTCTGGAATCACGGGCTGGCAGAAACCAAACGCATTCTGGATGCTGGCGAAAAACTGCCTTCTGCCTTTGAGCTGAACAGGATGCTCACCAGTTGGAAGAAAGACCCAGAAATGGCCTTTCTGGCCGAGGCATATACCGACAACCTCCAGCAGAAGCTCAAGGATTTGCATGGCGCGTGGATGCGCTGCTTTGATAAGAAACTCGCCGCCAAGGCACCCGTATTCAAGAAAAAAAGCGACAACCGCGACGCTATCCGGTTCGTCAACTTCGACAAGTATTGCCGCCTTGAAAAGGGTCGCGTGAAGCTGCCTGCCGGGCTGGCGTGGGTCAAGTTCCGTCAGTCCCAGCCAGTTGAAGGGAAAATTAAAAACGCGACCGTCAGCCAAGCAGCCGGGCACTGGTATATCTCCTTTCAGGTCGAGCAGGAGACG
>NZ_JAPCIQ010000042.1:0-33312 GCF_027707405.1 Aeromonas sp. QDB68
AATATCTGGAAACGGTACTCAATGCGGGTCTCAAAAAACTGGGTGAAATTTAACAAAATGTTCACGCTCTCACCCTGGGCGCAAGGGGCATCCTGAAACGGGACCTGGTTTATTGTCCGCGAAGGTGATGCCCATGAGCGCACTATTTGTACAATAAGGGTCGGCACTGCTGCTAAATGACTTGGCGCAGAGCGTCGCGGGTAAGAGATAACAGCGTGTGCAACGGATGAGGTGAACCAGAGATTAACCGGGGAAAATAGAAAATAAAGTCCGTGAGGGTATTCCCAATAAGTATCAGGCAGGGAATTAACCACGGTGAATAATGTCCATATGGTGTCAGAGCGCTGCCGGATGGTATAAAAACATTATGTTGTTATCCAATGGGCATGCTATTCTCAAATCGTGTTATCCCTGTGACATACAAAAATAATTCTGTGAGGAAGTAATGAACGAGTTTCTGAAGGTTCTGCTGAACATTCGCAGCTTGCGCGCTGCCATTCGTGAACTGCCGTTTGAGCAACTGCAAGAAGCGAAAGAAAAGTTTGACCTGGTATATAACGAGCGTGCCGAGTCCGTTGAACAGGAACGTGCCGAACAGGAAGAGCGTCAGCGCAAACTGAATGAATTCACCGAAATGCTGCAACAGGCTGGTATCGATCCCCGTGAGCTGATCGGCAGCGTGGCGGCTCCGGCTGCGGCGGGCACCACCAAGAGCAAGCGTGCTCCCCGTCCTGCGAAATACAAGTACCAGGAAGACGGTCAGGAGAAGACCTGGACCGGTCAGGGTCGTATGCCCAAGGCCATCGCCGAGCAAGTTGCGCTGGGCAAGGATCTGAACGATTTCCTGATCTGATCGCCGGATCCGGATCTCGATAATGCCGCCTGCAGGGCGGCATTATTATTTTCAGGGTTCAGAGGATGTCGCAGTAAAACCCAATTGCGCAGGTTACTCCGGTTAATTGGAGAGCCTCGTCTGGAATAGCCATAACCATCATGTGCCCAATAAAGTTGGCGCATCATCTTCCACGCCACCTCGCCACTTATACGCACTGAGGACTCATACAGCCCGCGTATCTTCGTCCCTTGTGAGAAACGATCATGGATACCTGCTGTGACAGAATGAAATAGCGGCGGTGGATCCTCATCTGTACGCCTGAGCGGCCCGTCTCTTTTTCATGCTGATGCATGACGCCCACCGCCTATTAATTTATCCCCTCTATTTATGGTCTGTTTGACACCGCTCTTCTGCGATATATCCGCACGATGCCGGACAATGTGCGGATGAGGCAGACACGGATTGGTGGCAAACAAATAAACCGAATGCTAGATGACGGGTTGTCCGAGTTCAGACTGAACGGCGTGTGTGTATTTTCTCCGGGTGCGGCGACGGGCCTGGACCGCCTCTGCCAGCATGGCAAGCAGGTGTTCACTCTCTTCCCAGCAGAGGCAGGCATCGGTCACTGACAGACCGTATTGCAGCTCGCCCAGAGGAGCCGGTTTCTGGTTTCCTCCCAGCAAGAAGCTCTCGACCATGACGGCGGCGACGGCTTGGCTCCCTTCGCTCAGCTGGCGACAGAGCTCTTTGGCGACCTTCAGCTGGTTCGTGTGCAGCTTCTGGCTGTTGCCATGGCTGCAATCCACCATCAGGCGAGGGGGGAGTCCCTGACGGGTGAGGCGGTCTGCTGCCTCCGCCACATCGCTCTGGTGGTAGTTGGGCAGGGTGCCGCCACGCAGAATGATATGGCCGTCGGGATTGCCTTCGCTCTTGATCACTACCATGCCGCCCTGGCTGCCGGGGGCGGTGAAGAGATGGGAGGCGGTACTGGCCTGGATGGCATCGATGGCGACCCGGATATTGCCGTCCGTACCGTTTTTGAATCCCACGGGGCAGGGCAGTGCGGAGGCCAATTGCCGGTGGACCTGAGACTCCGTGGTGCGTGCCCCGATGGCGCCCCAGCTGACGAGATCGGCGAGATAGAGAAAGCTGGTGGTGTCGAGGAATTCGGTGGCGGTGGCGAGCCCCAGTCCATTGATGTCGAGCAGCACCTGGCGTGCCAGATGCAATCCCCGATTGATGTCGTTGCTGCCGTCCAGGTGCGGATCGAAGACCAGCCCCTTCCAGCCCACCGTGGTGCGCGGCTTTTCAAAATAGGCGCGCATGACTATCTGAAGGCTGTCTTCATAGGCGGTGGCGAGTCGTGCCAGCCGCCCGGCATAGTCCAGGGCCGCGACGGGATCATGGATGGAGCAGGGGCCAATCACGACCAGCAGGCGATCGTCTTCACCTGCCAGGATCCGGCGTGCCTGATGGCGCTGGTTGTCGATGTGCCGGGCCATGTCGGCCGGACAGGGGTGCTGCGCCAGCAGCTCGGCAGGGGTGGGGAGCGCCTCTATGGCGAAGGCGCGCATGACCGAATTCAAAACTGCCATCTGGAGTTACCTTGCTGTGCATGTGTGCGATGGGGAACCCGTATGCGGCATCCTGTTGGGAGCAGACAGATTCATGGCTCATCGCAGTTGTTGAGAATGATTGTCATTATCTTGGTGTTTGTCTCAAATGCAAGCGCAATGAAGTCGCCAGGCGAAGATGGGGGGAGAGGGAACGATGGCGGGGGAATCGCAGCAAAAGCAGGCCGCTTCCCCGAGGGAAGAAGCCCGCCAGTCACAAGATAAAGAGGGGATCAGCTGTCCATCACGGCGTGCCTGTCCTGATGGTAGGCGTCTTCATCCTTGCCGCTGCGCCAGTAGGGGACTGCGTAGACCCGCTGGCGCTCGGCATCCAGGGCGCGTCTGACGTGGCGGCGCAGCGGCACGACCAGGCTCTCTTCCCCGCCAAACCAGAAATAGCTCCCCTCAGCGACCATAGGCTGGGCGGTGAAATGCGCCACCAGGGTCGCGGCCTGTTCCGGATTGCCCACGAACCAGCGCAGGTCGACGCCGGCCGGCAGCGACAGATCCTGCACGTCGTCCTGATGGGGGACCAGCAGGGCGATATGGCCGAGGGCATGGGCCGGCATCACCTCCACCATGGCGCTGATGGCGGGCAGGGCGGTGAGATCCCCCGCCATGTAATAGTGCTCGGCCGTTTGCAGCATGGGGTAGGGACCACCCGGGCCCGAGATGGCGAGCTTGTCACCCGGTTTGGCGTGCAGGGCGAAACGACTGGCGGGACCGGCCTCGCCGTGCAGGGCGAAGTCGATGTCGAGCTCCAGCGCCTCCCGGCGAAACGCGCGTATGGTGAAGGTGCGAATGACGGGTTTCTGGGCGGGATCGAGCCAGCGAGGCCCCTTGTCGGTGGGGGTGGGCAACACTATCTCGCGCTGATCCGGTCGGGGCAGCATGATCTTGACATGAGCACCGCCACAGCTGAAGGGGTAGTCCACAAGCTCGGGGCTGGTCAGGCAGATTCGGCGCAGATGCGGGCTCACATCCTGAACATGCTTGACGGTGAGCAGGCGGGGGCGATTGGCCGGGGCGGGTTGAGACATGGGCATACTCCTGGCTGATGATGGCGCCCATTCTTGATGAAATGAAAATTATTATCAATTGGTTTGTGGGCAGAATGGGTCGCGATTGACCTCCTCTGGATGTCCATCGCGATACCACACTCTCTGCCAGGGTCAGGTTCGATCGCTTCCCCCCAGCGCCCGATAGATGCCTGCCATGTTGTTGAGCTGGGTCTGCTGCTGTGCCAGCAGGGCGAGCTCGGCATCCCACAGGCGGTTCTGCTCATCCAGCCAGGGTTGCACCCCGGTGGCACCGGCCAGGAAACGGGCGCCTGCCAGCCTCTCGGCCTCCCGGGCATAGGCCCTCTGCTGCTCCAGATAGCGCAGCCGCTGATCCCCATGCTGACGGGCTGCCAGGCCATCCTCCACTTCCAGCAGCGCGGTATAGAGCTGCTTGCGAAACTCGGTTTCGGCAATCTGGTAGTCGATGTCGGCGCTGGCGATGGAGAGCCGGGTCTTGTTGTACTCGAGGAAAGGGAGCGCCAGCGTGGCGCCCAGGGTGCCGACCGGATTTTGCAGCACCTGGGTCAGGGTATCCGAGGTGGTGCTGGCACCGCCGGTCAGGCTCAGGGTGGGATAAAAGCCGGTGCGGATCTCGTCTCCCCTCGCAAGGGTCTTGCGCAGCCTGAGTTCGGCGGCGCGCACATCGGGCCGCCGGGCCAGCACATCGGCGGGAATGCCGGCCGCCAGGGACGGGATCGGGCCCATTACCAGGGCGTCGGGTGCGTCAGCGAGCGGCCCGCTGCTGCGGCCCAGCAGCAGGCGAAGAGCATTGCCCGCCTGTGCCCGCTGCTGGGTGAGGGTGGCGAGCTCCGCCTGCTTGCCTGCCTTCTGCTGGCTGGCCTGTACCAGATCGAGTCGGGTCACGGCGCCCGCCTCGTATTTGGCGCGGGTCAGGCGTTCAATGCGCTCCAGATTGGCCAGTTGCTGGGTGCCCAGGGTAATGGCCGAGCCGAGGTAGGCCAGCTGCCAGTATTGCTCCAGGGTCTTGCCGATGAGCAGCAACCGGGTGGCGGCTAGATCCTGTTCGCTGGCCTGTGCTTCCCAGCTCGCCTGATCCCTTGCCGCGGCCAATCTGCCCCAGAGATCCACCTCGTAGCTGAGGTTGAGGGAGGGGCCCAGGTTGCTGCTGGCGCTGCCATCTTTCATGTTCTTGGTGCCGCTGGCCCCGAGATTGGCGCTGACCGAGGGGGTGAGGTTGGTGTCAGCCAGATCGGCGCCGAGCAGGGTGTTCTTGAGCTTGAGCCCGGCCACCCGCATGTCCGGGTTGGCGGCCAGCACCGCCTCGACCAGGCGATCGAGCGCGGGATCCTGGAATCCCTGCCACCAGGGGCCTGCCTGCTGCAAGGTGAGACCCTGGCTCTCCTGCTGCCATGCTGGCGCCACGTCGAGATCGGGTCTGTGATAGGTGCTCTGCTGGCTGCAGGCACCGAGGCTGGCGGTGAGCATCAGGCTTAGCCCGAGCCTTGATAGGTTGTGCATCATCATTCCCTCGCCAGTGCCTCCACCGGATCGAGCCTGGCCGCATTGCGTGCGGGCAGGTAACCAAACAGGATCCCGATGAGGGAGGAGCACCCGAAGGCCATCAGGATGGAGAAGAGCGAGAAGCGCATCTGGAAGCTTTCCACGAGCAGGGAGAAGAGAGCGCCGATGAGCAGGGCGAGGCCGATACCGAGCAGCCCCCCCAGCAGGCTGACCATTACCGCCTCGATGAGGAACTGTTGCAGTATGTCGGACTGGCGGGCGCCGACGGCGATGCGGATCCCTATCTCCCGGGTACGCTCCACCACCGAGACCAGCATGATGTTCATCACTCCGACGCCGCCGACGATGAGGGAGATCACCGCGATGGCGGAGACCAGCAGTGTCAGGGTGGCGGTGGTCTTCTCCACCGATTTGACGATGCTGTCGCTGCTGAAGGTGAAGAAGTCCTTCACGCCGTGGCGCTGGGTCAGCAGGGCGACTGCCGCCTGCTCGGCCAGGGCGGGCTGGACGCCGTCCTTGACCCGGATGGTGATCTGGGTGAAGTGCTGCTGGGAGAGGAGACGGCTCATGACGGCGCTGTAGGGGAGCCAGACATTGACCGACTGGCTGCTGCGGCCAAAGCCGGTCTCCTGGGTGACCACCCCCACGATGCGCACCGGCAGGGTGCCGACCAGCACCACCTGGCCGACCGGGTCCACCTTGCCGAGCAGGCTCTCTATGGTCTTGCCATCCACCACGGCGACTGCCGTCCGGTTGCGAATGTCCCGCTCATCAAGCAGGCGCCCCTGGGTGAGCGTCATCCCCTTGACCCGGAAAAAGTCGTTGCCGACCCCGATCACGCTGCCGCTGCTGGTCTTGTTGCGATAGCGAAGCTGGCCCGACGTCGCTATCTGGGGGCTGGCCCCCTCCAGATAGGGCTGGCCGAGCAGCGCGTCGAGATCCCGCTCGTTCAGGGTCTGGATGCTGGCGGCCTTCTCGTCTCCCCAGTCCTTGCCGGGGAAGATGTCGATGGTGTTGGTGCCCATGGCGTTGATGTCGTCGATCACCTTGGCGCGCGCCCCCTGACCGAGCGCCACCACGCTGACCACGGCGGCGATGCCGATGATGATGCCGAGCATGGTGAGGAAGGTGCGCATGCGATGGGCCAGCATGGCGTGCAGGGCCATGCGCCCCGCCTCCCGGTAGCGATCCCAGCCCCGGCTTGCGGTGCGGACGGCGGCGCCTGTGCTCTGTGCATCTTGCCCGACAGAGGGAGGGGCCAGCTGGCTGCCGTCACCTGGCAGCGGGTGGGCCGGCGTCCCGGATGGGGAGGCTGCGTTGTCATCGGTCGCCCGATGGCCGCTGTCCTCCACTACCCGCCCGTCACGCAGGGTGATGATGCGATCCGCATGGCTTGCCACCGCCATGTCGTGGGTCACCAGAATGATGGTGTGGCCCTGGGCGTGCAGCTCCTTGAGGATGGCCATCACCTCCTTGCCGCTCTGGCTGTCGAGAGCGCCGGTGGGTTCGTCCGCCAGGATCACCTCGCCGCCGTTGGCGAGCGCCCGGGCAATACTGACCCGCTGCTGCTGACCGCCGGAGAGCTGGCCGGGTCTGTGGTGGCTGCGATCCTGCAGTCCCAGGCGGGTCAGCAAGGTGCGGGCTCGGGCCTGGCGATCAAGGCGGGCAGTGCCGGCATAGATGGCGGGGATCTCCACGTTGGCGGCCGCATCCAGATGGGGCAGCAGGTGATAGCGCTGGAAGATGAAGCCGAAGTGGTGGCAGCGCAGCCGTGCCAGGGAGAGAGCATCCAGGGTCGCGGTGTCCTGGCCGCGAAACAGATACTGGCCGCCGCTCGGGCGATCGAGGCAGCCCAGCAGGTTCATCAGGGTCGATTTGCCGGAGCCGGAGGCGCCGACGATGGCCACCATCTCCCCGGCATCGATGGCTAGATCCAGCGGGTGCAGCACGGTCACTTCGTGCTCTCCGCTCTGGTAGCGCCGCTCGATGCCCTTGAGACGGATCAGGGGCTCGCTCACGGCTCCATCTCCCCTTCATCGTGCAGGGCCGGCTTGCCCTGCTCCAGGATCACCTTATCCTGCTCGCTCAGGCCGCTCACCACCTCAATCTTGATGTCATCCTTCATGCCGGTCTTGATGCGGCGGATCTCTCTCTGGTCCCCCGCCTTGAGCAGGCTGACCTCGTACTCGTTGTCGCCAGTCTTCTTGCCGAGGGCGGTCTGGGGAATGGCCAGCACCTGCTTGCGCTCGCCGAGCACGATGGTGACCTGGGTCGTCATGGCGACCCGCAGCTGATGGCCGGGGTTGGGCACATCGAACAGGGCATAGTAGTAGATGGCCGCATTGCTGGTGGCCGTGGTGCTGGCCGTCTGCTCATTGATGTTGGTGGGGGCCAGTTCGACCGTGCGAAGGGTACCGTGGTAGCGAGTATCCGGATCCCCTATCAGGGTGAAATAGACCGGCATGCCTGCCTTGACACGGGTGACGTCCGCTTCGGAGATCTGGGCCTTGACCGTCATGGTGTCGAGATTGGCGAGCTTGAGCAGGGTCGGTACCGTCTGGCTGGCGGCCAGGGTCTGCCCCTGCCGGGTGACGATGGAGACGACGGTACCATCCATGGGGGCCTGAATGCGGTTGTAGCCGAGCTCCGTCTTGGCGCGCTCCACCTTGATGATGGCGTTGTCGATGTCGGCCTGGGCGCTTTGCAGCTCGGCCCGGGTGACGGCAAGCTGGGCTTCGGCGCTCTCCAGATCCGCACGAGAGCTCGCTTCCTGCCGAAACATCTGCTGCTGGCGGCGCCAGGCAAGCTCGTTCTGTTTGAGCTGTGCCTGCTTGATCTTGAGCTGGGCGCGGCGGCTGGCCAGCTCCGCCTCGGCGGTCTTGAGGTTGTTCTGGGCGATCAGGGGATCGATCTCCGCCAGCAGCTCTCCTTGTTTGACCTGTTGACCCGCTTCCACCGCGAGATAGGTGACCTGACCCGAGACCTGGGCCCCCACATCCACCTGCTCGATGGCCTGCAGTACGCCACTGGCGAGCACCGTCTGCTCCACATCCTGTCGGGTAACCGTTGCGGTCAGTACCGGGTCCGGTGTGTTGCCTGGCCAGGCCAGCCAGGTGACGAGAGGGATCAGCACAAGGGCGAGCAGGGCGAGCTTGCCGGGTTTTCGAAGAGCTTTCATTTATCACCTGAACGAAACGAGCGAAGGCGTGCAAGGGCCATATCGTGCAGCAAATGGCCCTCAAAAAGAAGCGAGCAATGTGTAAGAAATCGTGTGGTTCTGGCGGTGACGCAGTGGAGGAGGTCAAGCTGGGGGAGGATGACGGCGGGGCGTCAGAAACAAGAAGACCCGCTCAGGGAGCGGGTCTTGTGGCATCAACTGACGGCTTTGAGCAAGGCGGCGTGAGGCTCGTGGCAGATCTGGATATCGAGGGGCAGTTTGTAGAGGAGCAGGCGGGCCAGCGAGCCCTCCATCCAGTGATGACGGCTGCCGACCAGCAAGAGGTCGGCGGGGTGGGCGGCCAGCCAGCGCTGGAGATCCGGCACCACGTCATCCACCACCAGGCACTGGTAATCCACTGGATGAGACAGCTGGGTGATGAGTTCACTGATGATCGCCTTGGCATCCAGGGTGCCCTGGGCGCTGCGCTCCTCTTGTGACAGGGACAGACTATTGCGACGGGTCTTGCTGCTGTGGGTCAGGTGCAACAAGGTCAGGTTGGCGCCCAGCCCTTGTGCCAGACGGCTCGCCTTGGCCAGTGTCTCCTGCTCGTAATCCTTGCCTTCCAGCAACAGCACAATATTGGTCGGGCTCATAAGCAGTTCTCCTTGGCAGGTGCGGGTCAGACGGCGGAAGCGCGCTCCCATCCTCCCTTCCCGCGAAATGTCAGCTCAAACGAACCCGGTGTGTTTGCCTCAAGCGTCACCTTCTGTCGATGGCAACTGAAGGTACCGAGTCCGTTTACATCATCATAACAGACTGAGTTGAATGGAAAATGAAGGGATGGGGCCGTTCGATATGTGAATGAGTGCAACGAAGATGAGTGGCGTCCTGACCATGGCGATGGAAGCCCGACTGGGTGATGACCAGGCTGACAGGCTCAGACTGAGCATCAAGACACGTGCCGCGGATTAGCCAGGGCAGCCCCTCTTTCTTGCGGCTCACGGCATCGGTCAACCAGGCCGGCGCCGTCGGCAAGAGGCTTCAACAGGCCACCGCGATGATGACTCGGTCAATCTGAAAGGGCCGACATGGACGGGAGGGCATCCCGTCCGCCCCGTGGTCAGCTTGCGAGCAACTCACGGGCGTTGGCCAGGGTGTTGTCGGTGATCTGATCGCCCCCTAACAGGCGGGCCAGTTCGTTGAGCCGGGCGCCCTGGGTGAGCGCCTGCATCTGGGTTTCCGTTGTCTTGCCGTCGGTGTGTTTGCTCACCACCATGTGCTGGTGACCCTTGCCTGCCACCTGGGGCAGGTGGGTGACCACCATCACCTGGGTGGATTCGCCGAGCTGGCGCAACAGGCGGCCCACCACGGCGGCGGTCGGGCCGCTGATCCCCACATCCACTTCGTCGAAGATAAGGGTCGGGGTGGAGATCTTGCGTGCACTGATCACCACGATGGCGAGGCTGATACGCGACAGCTCGCCGCCGGAAGCCACCTTGCCAAGGGGTTGGATGGGCTGACCCGGGTTGGTGGTGACCATGAACTCCACCCGATCGATGCCAAGGGGCGAGAGGCTGCTCTGGGCATCGGGTCGCACCTCGATGGCGAAGCGGCCATCGGGCATCGCCAGTTCGTGCATGCTGGCGCTTACCTTCGCGCCAAGCTCCTCGGCATAGCGCTGGCGACTCTGGCTCAGGGCCTCGGCGGCCTGCACGAAGGCCTGGCGGGCCGAGGCCAGCTCGTCTTCCATCCCCTCGAGTCGCTCTTCGTCGGAGTGCAGGCGTGCGAGGTCGCTGGCCAGCTCCTGATGGTAGTGGGCCAGCTCCGCCGGTTTGACATGGTGCTTGCGTGCCAGGTTGATGGCCTTGGAGAGGCGGCTCTCCAGCTCGTTGAAGCGCTCTGGATCCAGTTCCAGCCGGTCGAGATAGCTGCGCAGCTCGCTGTGGCTCTCCTGTACGCCGATCAGGGCTTCGTTGAGCATGCCGAGCACGTTGCCAAGCCGGCTGTCCATGCCGACCAGGGTCTCGGCTCTGTCCACCGCCGTCTGCAGCAGACCGGCGATGGTGGTCTCTTCATTGTCATAGAGCAGATCGAGGCAATACCCGCACTCCTGCATCAGCTCGGTGCCATTGGCGAGCCGCTGATGCTCCTCTTCAATCTCTTCAAACTCCCCCGGCTGAAGGGCAAATTCGTCCAGCTCCTGCACCTGGTATTCGATGAGTTGACGGCGGGCTTCCCGCTGCTGCTGCTCGGCCTTGAGCCGGTTGAGCTCGTTTTGCAACTGGCGCCACTGCTGGTAGTGACGGCGAACATCGTCGAGGAGCAGATGATGACCGGCGTAGCCGTCCAGCAGGGCGAGCTGGTAATCGGGTTTGAGCAGCATCTGGTGAGCGTGCTGACCGTGGACATTGACCAGCAGTTGACCCAGGTTCCTGAGCTGGGCGAGGGGGACGGGAACCCCGTTGATATAGCTGCGAGAGCGCCCCTCGGCAGACAGTACCCGCCGGACGATGCACTCACCGTCATTTTCAAGCTCGTTGGTGGCGAGCCAGGCCCGGGCGGCAGGATTACCCTCCAGCAGGAAGCGGGCACTCACCTCGGTCTTGTCGCTGCCAGGGCGCACCATGCTGGCTTCGGCGCGCTCTCCCAGGCAGAGCCCCAGAGCGTCGATGGCGATGGATTTGCCCGCCCCGGTCTCCCCGGTGATACAGGTCATCCCCGGTTGCAGATCGAGCTCGAGAAACTTGACGATGGCGAAGTTGTTGACGGTCAGCTGGGTCAGCATGGTCTCATCCTGTATGGGTCAACATTACTGTGTATGCATCCAGTATATACTGGTCTTATATACAGTAAAGTGGGCAGGGAGGATTTTTGCGAAACAGGGGGAGGGCAAGGATGTCAAGGCCGCGGCATGGGTGTGACGCCGATCAGATGGCCTGCAAAATCAACCTGCGTACCTGGCATGGGCTGAGGCGATGCGAGAAGCCACCTCGAGGGGCTCTCTTGTGGTGAGTGGCTGGCTGAGACACACTCGAAACAGTCCTGGTTGAGCCTGGGCTGTGTACAGACCTCTTCGCAAGGATGCGTCACGATGATCCATACCCCGACCCTGCTGCTGATCTCCCTGGCAATCAACCTGATGTCGGGGCTGATCATGCTGTTCATCCACTCCCTGAAGCCGGGTCGAGGCAACTTTCTGTACTGGTCCCTCTCCGCTTTTCTCTTCTCCCTCTCCATCCTGCTGCTCAGTCTGGGGGTATTGGGAGGGTATCCGGCGCTGGGCATCCGGGTCGGCGGCCTGGTCTCGCTCATGAGCATCCTGCTGTTGCTCGCCGGTTTTTGTGCGCTTTACGAGCGCGCATGGCATCCCCGTGCCGTGGGGGGAGACGTGGCGGTGTTGCTGCTGCTCTATCTGGGACTGTCCAGCCTCGCCCCCGTGCGCATTGTGCTGGCTCTGATGGAGTCGATGTTGTACCTGTGGTGCGCCTGCCTCATCGTCTCTCTCGGCCGGCAACAGAAGCGGGTGCTCCATGTGGTGGCGCTCATTTACCTGCTGCATTTCACCATCCTGCTGAGTCAGGGGGGGGCTGCTCTTGCTGGGAGCCGAAGGGCGGATGGGAGACGGAGGCTGGCTCGATCTCATCTTCTTCATGCACATGGTGCTGACCATCGGCTCGGTGTTGCTGCTGCCTCTGGTGGCCTATGTGGAGACGGAGGAGGCATTGCTGGCGCTCTCGGAGCGGGATCCCCTCACCGGGGTGCTTAATCGGCGCGGTCTCTTCAGGCAGGGAGAGGGGGCTACGCCTGGCCAGACGCGCTGCGTGGTGGTCCTGGACATCGATCACTTCAAGCGGGTCAACGACCAGTTTGGTCACGGCTGCGGGGATGAGGTCATTCGCTATGTGGCCGGGGTGCTGGTGGCCGAGGTACGCAAGGATGATCTGGTGGGGCGCATCGGTGGCGAGGAGTTCGCCATCATCATGGGCGGCGTGAGCGGCCAGATGGCCCGCGACATCTGTGACCGGATCCGCCGCCAGATAGAGACGGGATCCCGGCAGGGGGCCTGCCTGCCGTGCGAGGGGGTCACGGTGAGCATTGGGGTTGTGTGCGCCAGTGCCGAGGCTGACCTGGCACTGATGCTGACCAAAGCCGATGCTGCCATGTACCGGGTGAAGGAAGCGGGGCGAAACGGGGTGCATCTGGCATTCGAGCCGGCACTGCCTCGGCTGGTCGAAAGCAGCGAGAGGTAGACCCTCGCCACCGATGGTGCCTGGCTAGAAGAGTTTGCTGCCCCAACCGAGCTTGTTGCGCAGCACGTGGAAGTAGCTGTAATCCAGCGGATGCACCAGATGAAGCTTGTGGCTGCTCTTCTTGATGAGGATCTCGTCCCCCGGGTGGACCGCCAGGGTGACCTGGCCGTCGCAGCTCACCTGCATGGCGTCGTCCTGGTTGTCTGGCGAGACCAGCAGCCGCACTTCGCTGTCCGCATCCAGCACGATGGGGCGGCTGCTCAGGGTGTGCGGGAACATGGGCACCAGCGTGATGGCGTTGAGTTTGGGGGTGAGGATGGCGCCCCCTGCCGACAGGGAGTAGGCGGTGGAGCCGGTGGGTGTCGCCACTATGATGCCGTCCGAGCGCTGGCTGTACATGAAGCTGCCGTCGATGTAGACCTCGAATTCGATCATGTGGGCGATCTTGCCCGGGTGAAGCACCGCCTCGTTGACCGCGAGGTTGCTCGACTTGCGCTCCCCGTGGCGATAGACGGCGGCCTCCAGCAGGAAGCGATGCTCGCTCTTGAAGTGACCCGAGAGCACCTGCTCCAGGGGCAGCAGATAATCCTGGGGCGAGAGATCGGTCAGGAAGCCGAGGTTGCCCCGGTTCACCCCGATCACCGCCACATCGAACCGTGACAGCACCCGGGCGGCCCCCAGCATGTTGCCGTCACCGCCGACGACGATGGCGAGATCCGCCTGCTCGCCGAGCTGCACCAGATCCATCACGTTCTCCCCGAGCAGCCCCAGGGTATGGGCCACCCGGCTCTCCAGCAGCACACGAAAGCCGCGGCTGGTCAGGTACTGGTACAGGCCGGTCAGGGTCTGGTTGGCCCCCTCGTGATGGGGCTTGCCGATGAGGGCAACGGTTTTGAACGGAGAATCCATAGGTTATCGGGTCTGGGAGAGTCTTGGGGGGAGTATACCGCGCTTTGCCGGGGATTTGTCTGCCTCCGTGGTGGTTGGTGCAATCGGCCCCGAAAAGGGACTGCCTGGCACGCGGATGGGCGCCATTGTGCCCGATCTGCCCTTTTCCCCTTGAAAGCCGGGGCTGTGTCCCCATAATAGCGCCAACACAGGGTCTGCTGGCGCGTGTCGCTTGTCTGAACGCCAGCCACCCTCACACGCAACCCCTGAATATTGGAGATGTCATGAGCCACGAAGAACAAAAGGTTGAAGCGATGGAGCAAGTGGAAGCCCAGCCAGTCGAGCCGACCGATGTAGACAGTGAAGTGACAGCCGAGCAGGCCCGCATCGCCGAGCTGGAGGCCCAGCTGGAGGCGGCCCAGCAGGCTTCCCTGGAAGAGCGCGAGCGCGCCATTCGCGCCGTCGCCGAGATGGAGAACCTGCGTCGCCGTGCCGCTCAGGACGTGGAGAAAGCCCACAAGTTTGCACTGGAGAAGTTCGCCGCAGAGCTCTTGCCGGTGCTGGACAACCTGGAGCGCGCCATCGAGCTGGCGGACAAGGAGAACGACACCCTCAAGCCGATGATTGAAGGGGTCGAGCTGACCCTGAAATCCATGCAGAGCGGCGTGGGCAAGTTTGGCCTGGTGGCGCTGGACCCGACCAACCAGCCGTTTGACCCCAATGCCCACCAGGCCATGAGCATGGTGCCCAGTGCCGATGTGGCGCCGAACACCGTGATCGCCGTGATGCAGAAGGGCTACGAGCTCAACGGCCGCGTCATCCGTCCGGCCATGGTGATGGTCTCCAAGTCCGCTGACTGATCACGCTGTTCTCACCAAGCCCGCCGCTTGGCGGGCTTTTTGTTGGATGTGGCGCCAAAAAAACGTGTCTGGCGTCATTTGGCTGTCAGGTGGCCTGTATGCAGGTTTTTTCAGGGCCGGACTTGAAGCGCCGACTTGAGACCCCATATAGGTTGCAAGGCCACGGCGGCACAAAAAATTTGATGCCGGGAGCTTGAAAGCCACAGTGGCAGGCCCCACCTAGCCGTTAACGTATCAAGGCGAGCCCCTCGCCAGTTTATTCAAAGTATTTGGAGATTCGTCAAATGGGTAAAATCATCGGTATTGACCTGGGTACTACCAACTCCTGCGTCGCTATTCTGGATGGCGACCATGCTCGCGTGATCGAGAACGCGGAAGGCGACCGTACTACTCCGTCCATCATTGCCTATGCCGATGACGGCGAAATCCTGGTTGGTCAGCCGGCCAAGCGCCAAGCCATCACCAACCCGAAGAACACGCTGTTCGCCATCAAGCGTCTGATCGGCCGTCGTTTCGAAGATGACGAAGTACAACGTGACCTGAAAATCATGCCTTACGCCATCGCCAAGGCCGACAACGGTGACGCCTGGGTTGAAGTGAAAGGCAAGAAAATGGCACCGCCGCAGATCTCTGCCGAAGTGCTGAAAAAGATGAAGAAGACCGCCGAGGACTACCTGGGCGAGCCGGTGACCGAAGCCGTCATCACCGTACCGGCCTACTTCAACGACGCCCAGCGTCAGGCCACCAAGGATGCCGGTCGCATCGCCGGTCTGGACGTCAAGCGCATCATCAACGAGCCGACTGCGGCTGCGTTTGCCTACGGCGTCAACAAGGTCAAGGGTGAGCGCAAGGTTGCCGTATATGACTTAGGGGGCGGTACCTTCGATATCTCCATCATCGAGATCGACGAAGTCGAAGGGGAAACCACCTTCGAAGTACTGGCGACCAACGGTAACACCCACCTGGGTGGTGAAGACTTCGACAACCGCGTCATCAACTACCTGGTTGACGAGTTCAAGCGCGAGCAGGGCATTGACCTGCGCAACGACCAGCTGGCCCTGCAGCGTCTGAAAGATGCAGCCGAGAAAGCCAAGATCGAGCTCTCTTCTGCCCAGCAGACCGACGTCAACCTGCCGTACATCACAGCAGATGCCACCGGTCCGAAGCACATGAACATCAAGGTGACCCGCGCCAAGCTGGAATCCCTGGTGGAAGACATGGTGAAAGACTCCCTGGAGCCGGTTCGTGTCGCCCTGAAAGACTCCGGTCTGGCGGTTGGCGAGATCGACGACGTCATCCTGGTGGGCGGTCAGACCCGTATGCCGCTGGTTCAGAAGACCGTGGCCGACTTCTTCGGCAAAGAGCCGCGCAAAGACGTCAACCCGGACGAAGCCGTGGCCATGGGTGCTGCCATCCAGGGTGCCGTACTGTCCGGTGACAAGACCGACGTACTGCTGCTGGACGTGACTCCGCTCTCCCTGGGGATCGAAACCATGGGCAGCGTGATGACCGCGCTCATCGAGAAGAACACCACCATTCCGACCAAGAAGTCCCAGGTGTTCTCCACCGCCGAAGACAACCAGTCTGCCGTGACCATTCACGTGCTGCAGGGTGAGCGCAAGCGCGCCAGCGACAACAAGTCCCTGGGCCAGTTCAACCTGGAAGGCATCCGTCCGGCACCGCGCGGTCTGCCGCAGATCGAAGTGACCTTCGACATCGACGCCAACGGCATCCTGCACGTCTCCGCCAAAGACAAGGAGACCAACAAGGAGCAGAAGATCACCATCCAGGCCTCTTCCGGTCTGTCTGATGACGAGATCGAACGCATGGTACGCGAAGCCGAAGCCAACGCGGCCGAGGACAAGAAGTTCGAAGAGCTGGTGCAGGCCCGCAACCAGGCTGACGGTCTGGTCCACTCCGTGCGCAAGCAGGTCACCGAAGCCGGTGAAGCCCTGCCTGCCGACGAGAAGACCAAGATCGAGACTGCCCTGAGCGAGCTGGAATCCGCCATCAAGGGTGACGACAAGGCTACCATCGAAGCCAAACAGCAGGCTCTGCTGGAAGCGTCCCAGAAGCTGATGGAAATTGCCCAGCAGCAGGCTCAGGCGCAAGGCGCCGCCGGTGCTGACGCCGGTCAGTCCTCCTCTTCTGCCAAGGCTGACGACGACGTGGTCGACGCCGAGTTCGAAGAAGTGAAAGACGACAAGAAGTAAGCCCGACCCGGATGGGCGAAGTCCGCTTCGCCCATCGGCTCAGAATCTGTTCACGGTCTGTCGCGAGAGGCCGTCAGCAAGGTAAAGAGCAGCGCAGGAACCGGAGCGTATAGATATACGTGAGGATTCCGAGCAGCACATGAGCCTTGATCACGGCTTCGTAGTAAGAGTGTGAGCAGATTCGTCAATGAATTTACGGGCGTTGGGTAACCAACGCCCGTCTGCGTAACTGCTGATATAGCAACAGGATGAGTATGTCGAAGCGCGATTTCTACGAAGTGCTCGGGGTGTCGAAAGGTGCCGACGAGCGCGAGATCAAGAAGGCGTACAAGCGTCTGGCCATGAAGTATCACCCGGATCGCAACCAGGGTGATGCCGGGGCTGAAGAGAAGTTCAAAGAGGTCAAGGAAGCCTACGAGGTCCTGACCGACGAGAACCTGCGTGCCCGTTATGACCAGTACGGTCATGCCGGGGTGGATCCGAGCCAGGGTGGCGGCCACGGCGGCTTTGGCGGTGGCGCCGATTTCGGCGACATCTTCGGCGACGTGTTTGGCGACATCTTCGGTGGTCGCGGGGGCGGTCGTCGCGGCCCGGCCCGTGGCGCCGACCTGCGCTACAACATGGAGCTGACGCTGGAAGAGGCGGTGCGCGGGGTCTCCAAGGAGATCAAGATCCCGACCCAGGTCCACTGCGAAGTGTGCAACGGCTCCGGTGCCCATACCGGAAGCCAGGCCCAGACCTGCCCCACCTGCCACGGCTCCGGCCAGGTGCAGATGCGCCAGGGCTTCTTCGCGGTGCAGCAGCCCTGCCCCCACTGTCACGGTCGCGGCAAGATCATCAAGGATCCGTGCCGCAAGTGCCATGGGGAAGGGCGCTACCAGAAGACCAAGACCCTGTCGGTCAAGATCCCGGCCGGGGTCGATACCGGGGATCGCATCCGTCTCTCCGGCGAAGGGGAAGCGGGGGAAACCGGCGCATCGGCGGGGGATCTCTACGTACAGGTTCACGTGCGCGAGCACGAGATCTTCGTCCGTGACGGCAACGACCTCTACTGCGAAGTGCCCATCAGCTTCACCACGGCGGCGCTCGGCGGCGAGATCGAGGTGCCGACCCTGGATGGCCGGGTCAAGCTCAAGGTCACGGCAGAAACCCAGACCGGCAAGCTGTTCCGCCTGCGGGGCAAGGGCGTCAAGTCCGTGCGCTCCGGCCAGGTGGGGGATCTGATGTGCAAGGTGGTGATCGAGACTCCGGTCAAGCTGACCGAGACCCAGAAAGATCTGCTGCGCCAGCTGGACGACTCCTTCAGCGGCGCTGCTGCCAAGACCCACAAGCCGAAATCCGAGGGCTTCTTCGAAGGGGTGAAACGCTTCTTCGACGACCTGACCAAATAAACGCGACCCGCGTTACCCAAGCCGGCACGGATGTGCCGGCTTTTTTTTTGCCCGCCATCTGGCCTGGATCCCCCCTTATTGAGTGGATCCCGATGAGGGATCCTCCTCACAACTTCCGCCAATTCCCCCTGTACAAATGTTATCCCGCTCACACTCCTGCTGAAACGGTTTAGCTGGCATATTGAGTCAGCTAAAGCGGTTTAGCTATCCTCTGCTCGTCAACAACAACAGAGCCCGGACGGGCGACAGAAGACAGGTGAGGACGATGACGATGTTCAAGAGCAAGTTGGCGCTGGCCGTGGCGCTGGGATTGGGAATGAGCAGCCCGCTGTGGGCGGCGGATGGTGGTATCGAGGCTCGTCTGGCGGCGCTGGAGGCGCGGGTGCAGGCAGCCGAGGCGCGCGCCACCGCTGCCGAAGCGCGGGCCGATGAGGCCCAGAGCAAGGCAAACGAAGCCCGTGAGACGGCCGTGGTGGCCAAGGCCCAGAGCGAGAAGGTGGACAAGCAGACCGCCGGGGCCCAGGGCTTCGAGTTCCACGGCTATGCCCGCTCGGGCCTGCTGGTGAACGGCAACGGCAATGGTGGCCGCGGCGGCCCCTACATCACCCCGGCCGGCTCGGTGGGCGGCGCCGTGGGTCGCCTTGGCAACGAGGATGACACCTACATGGAGGCCAACCTGCTGAAGACCCAGACCTTCGACGATGGCAGCTGGGCCCGCTACAAGCTGATGCTGGCGGACGGGGTGGAGACCAGCAACGACTGGACCGCCAGCGATTCCAGCCTCAATACCCGCCAGGTGTTTGCCGAAATCGGCGATCTGGCGAGCTTCAGCGGTCCTTTCCAGCACTCGGTGCTCTGGGCGGGCAAGCGCTTTGACCGGGACAACTTCGACATCCACTGGCTCGACTCGGACGTGGTCTTCCTGGCCGGTACCGGCGGCGGCGTCTACGACGTGCAGCTGGCCGACAGCTGGAAGGCGAACTTCTCCCTCTACGGGCGCGACTACGGCGACATCAGCGCGAGCGGTCTCTCCGACATCGAGAGCTACATCCTCACCATGAACAACCGCGTTGGCAACTGGCAGTGGATGCTGAACGGCCTCTCCGCCAAGGACAACGAGGCGCGCATCAACGACGGCGGCGCGGGCAGCGAAGCGGCGAACAAGGGGGCCCACACCCTGGTGGCCTACCACGCCGACAGCTTCTTTGGCATCAACCCCGGTTTCTCCAAGGCGGCGGTGCTGTATGGCCACGGTCTGGGTGCCGAGCTCAAGGGGCTGGGCTCCGACAGCGAGCTGCTGCCGGATGCCGATGCGGTGCGGGTCGCCGTGTTTGGCGCCACCGATCTTGCGCCCCGCTGGCGTGTGGCCCCGGCCCTGCTGGCCGAGCACAGCCAGGATCGTTACGTGAAAGGGGACGAGTACCGCTGGGTGACCCTCAATGGCCGCCTGGCCCAGGTGCTGAGCCAGAACGTCGAGCTGGTCTACGAGGCGACCTGGCAGTACATGGACCTCGATCCCAAGGGCTACAAGGGTCGTCAGGCGGTGAGCGGCGATTTCACCAAGCTCACCTTCGCGCCGACCTTCAAGGCGCAGACCGCCGGCTTCTTCGAGCGGCCCGAGCTTCGGGTGTTCGCCACCTGGATGGACTGGTCCTCCGAGCTCGACAACTACGCCAGCTCCGATGCCATGGGCCAGAGCAACTTCACCGCCGGGGGCGAGTGGAACTTTGGCGTGCAGATGGAAACCTGGTTCTAGTTCGTTATCCCGATCACAAAAATGGCAGGCGGCCCCGGGATCTGTTGGTTAGCTAAAACGGTTTAGCTGATAATGCGGACCCAGAACCCGGGGCTGACCCCGGCAAATCCTGTGCAGCAGTGGAGTAGCAACAAGGTGACGAATCGTGTGTGGGTAATGGGGGATGCGGTAGTGGACTTGATCCCGGAAGGGGAGCAGCACTACCTCAAGTGTCCGGGTGGCGCACCGGCCAACGTGGCGGTGGGCGTTGCTCGGCTCGGCGGGGAGTCGGCTTTCATTGGCCGGGTCGGCGCGGATCCCTTCGGCCGCTTCATGGGGGAGACCCTGGCCAGGGAGGGGGTCGACATTCGCCACCTGATCCTGGATCCGGCCCATCGCACCAGCACGGTACTGGTGGATCTCGATGAGGCGGGGGAGCGCAGCTTCACCTTCATGGTGCGCCCCAGTGCCGATCAGTTCCTGAGCCACGCCGATCTGCCGGTCTTCCAGGCCGGGCAGTGGCTGCTGACCTGCTCCATTGCGCTCGCCAACGAGCCGGTGCGCAGCAGTTGTCTGCAAGCCATGGCGACCATCCGGGCCGTCGGGGGGCGGGTCTGCTTCGACCCCAACCTGAGGCCAGAGGTGTGGGGCAACCCTGCCGAGATGCTGCCCGTGGTGCGCGAGGCCATGGCCCTCGCAGACGTGGTCAAGCTCTCGGTGGAGGAGCTGCAACTGCTGAGCGGTCTGGACGATCTGGCGGCGGGGCTTGCCACTCTTTCAGGCCCGGCCCTGGTGCTGGTGACCCGGGGGGCGGGGGGCGTGGTGGCCCGTCTGGGTGGCGAGTTGCTGGAGTGGGTGGGGCCCAAAGTGACGCCACTCGATACCACGGGGGCGGGGGACGCCTTCGTCGCCGGACTGCTGGCGGCCTTGGCCGAACGGACCTCGCTGCCGACGCAGGCCGAGCTGCCCGCCATCCTGGCTCAGGCCCACGCCTGCGGGGCGCTCGCCACCACCGCCAAGGGGGCGATGACGGCACTGCCCACCCGCACCCGGCTGGATGAATTTTTGCGATCAGGCGCAGACGGCTGTTGATCCGCGGCTAGAACCGCGGGTCGACAGACCCTACTCTCATGTGACAAGGGCCCGCCAGCGTGGCGGGCCATAAGAGGAAGAATATGAATATCAGTGCGATAGCCCAGGATCTGGTGCCCCTGCTCGGGGGCAAGGAGAACATCGTCAGCGCCGCCCACTGCGCCACCCGGCTGCGGTTGGTGCTGGCGGACGACAGCAAGGTGAACAAGGCCGCCATCGACAAGCTGGAGGGGGTCAAGGGGTGCTTCAGCAACGCCGGCCAGATCCAGGTCATTTTCGGCACCGGCCTGGTCAACAAGGTCTATGCGGAGTTCGTCACCCTGACCGGGACCGGCACCGCCAGCAAGGCGGAGCTGACCGATATGGCGACGGCCAAGCTCAACGTGGCCCAGCGTCTGGCGCGGACCCTCTCCAACATCTTCGTACCCATCATTCCGGCCATCGTCGCCTCCGGCCTGCTGATGGGGCTGCTCGGCATGGTGCGCACCTACGGCTGGGTCAACGCCGACAGCGCCCTGTTCGTCATGCTCGACATGTTCAGCTCGGCAGCCTTCATCATCCTGCCGATCCTCATCGGTTTTACGGCGGCGCGCGAATTCGGCGGCAACCCCTATCTGGGGGCGACGCTCGGCGGCATTCTCACCCACCCGGCCCTGACCAACGCCTGGGGCGTGGCCGGGGGCTTCAAGACCATGGACTTCTTCGGCCTGGATGTCGCCATGATCGGCTACCAGGGCACCGTCTTCCCGGTGCTCCTGGCAGTCTGGTTCATGTCCCACCTGGAGAAGCAGCTGCGCAAGCGCATCCCTGACGCCCTGGATCTCATCCTCACCCCGTTTTTGACCGTCATCATCACCGGCTTCGTGGCGCTGCTCTTCATCGGCCCCGCCGGGCGGGTGCTGGGGGATGGCATCTCGTTCGGTCTGAGCGCCCTCTATGAGCAGGCAGGCTGGCTGGCGGGGCTGGTGTTTGGCGGCACCTATTCGCTCATCGTCATCACCGGCATCCACCACAGCTTCCACGCCATCGAGGCGGGGCTGCTGGCCAACCCTGCCATCGGCGTCAACTTCCTGCTGCCCATCTGGGCCATGGCCAACGTGGCCCAGGGCGGGGCTTGCCTCGCGGTCTACTTCAAGACCCGGGACGTGAAGATCAAGGCCATCACGGTGCCGGCGGCCATGTCCTGCCTGCTCGGTATCACCGAGGCGGCGATCTTCGGGGTCAACCTGCGCTACATCAAGCCCTTCCTGGCCGGCCTGTTCGGCGGGGCCTGCGGCGGCGCCTACGTGGTGGCGGCCAAGGTCGGCATGACGGCGGTGGGCCTGACCGGCATCCCGGGCATGGCCATCGTCCAGCCCATGAGCCTCATCCACTACGTCATCGGTCTGGTGATCGCCTTTGGCGCCGCTTTCGCCGCCTCCTACCTGCTCAAGTACAAGGTGGAGTGATGAAGGAAAGCCATCTCCTGAACCAGGTTGTCCGGTCCCTGCTGGCCGGACAGCTCAAGGCGGCGGCCGATCCCCATCGGCCCCGCTGGCATCAGGCAGCCCCGGTGGGGCTGCTCAACGATCCCAACGGCTTCATCGAGCACGACGGGCGCTACCATCTTTTCTACCAGTGGAACCCGCTCGGTTGCGAGCACCGCAACAAGGGCTGGGGGCATGTCACCTCCACCGATCTGCTGCACTGGCAGCACGAGCCGGTGGCGCTGCTGCCCACCGAGGCCTATGAGAGCCACGGCTGCTATTCGGGCTCGGCGGTGAGCGATGAGCAGGGGCGTCTGACCCTTATCTACACCGGCAACGTCAAATACCCGGACGGCAGCCGCACCGCCTACCAGTGTCTGGCCCGCGCCGACGGTGCGGGGGGCTTTGCCAAGCTGGGCCCTGTGCTGGATCTACCCGCAGGCTACAGCGGCCATGTGCGCGACCCCAAGGTGTGGCACGACGGTCGGCAGTGGCTGATGGTGCTGGGGGCCCGCACCCTGGACGATCGGGGTGAGGTGCTGCTCTATCGCGGTGACACCCTGGATGCCTGGACGCTGGTGGGCCCCATCGCTGGCAGCGGGCGCGGCGGTCTCGGGGAGTTTGGCTACATGTGGGAGTGTCCGGATCTCTTCCCCCTGGGAGATCGCCATGTGCTGATCAGCTGCCCCCAGGGGATTGCCCCGCAGGGAGAGGATTATCGCAACCTCTACCAGTGCGGCTGGCTGGCGGGTGACTTCGACGGGACGCATTTCGCCCACGGGTCCTTCCACGAGCTGGACCGGGGATTCGAGTTCTATGCCCCCCAGACTACCCAGGATAGCCAGGGGCGGCGCCTGCTGTTCGGCTGGCTGGGCTTGCCGGAGGAGAACGAGATGAGCCAGCCCACTCTCGAGCACGGCTGGATCCACCAGATGAGCTGCCCGCGGGAGCTGTTCTGGCAGGATGAGTGGCTCTGCCAGCGGCCGGTGGCAGAGCTGGGCGCCCTGAAAGGGGAGCAGACCCGCTTCGAGGGGGCGCCGGACGAGCTGCCTGCCCTGGCCATCGACTCGGCCTGGCTCGATCTGGCGCTGTGCGGTGAAGGGCGCATCGGGTTCGGGGCCGTGGTCGAGCTGGTGTGGCAGCCGGGGCGTCTTGTCCTGCGTCGCCAGAACTGGCAGAGCGGGGAGTGGGAGGAGCGAAGCGCCCCCTGGCTTGGGGGCAAGATCACCGTCTTGTGTGACCGCTCCAGCCTGGAGTGCTTCGTCGATGGCGGGCGCCAGAGCTTGTCGACCCGTTACTTCCCCGGCGAAAACCCAGTACTTTCCGCACGTTGCGGTGATGATGGCAGCAAAATTTGTCTCGATCACTGGCCGCTGGCGACCTGCCTAGTACAATAGCCCGGTCTCAGTGTGCCGGGAGGTCAGGTGGAGAAGAAGAAACGGATCACGATTGCCCAGATAGCCACGCTCGCGGGGGTCTCCAAGGCCACCGCCAGTCTGGTGCTCAACGGCAAGAGTGCGGAATACCGCATCGCCGACGATACCCGCAAGCGGATCCAGGCGGTGGCGGACGAGTGCCACTATCAGCCGAGCATCCACGCCCGCTACCTGCGGGAGGTGCGCAGCTACACCTGGGGGCTGGTCATCCCCGACCTCACCAACTTCGGCTTCGCCAGCATCGCCCGTGCCCTGGAGGCCCGCTGTCGGGAGGCGGGGATCCAGCTGCTCATCGCCTGCTCCGAGGATGACCCCACCCTGGAGCAGCGGGTGGTGGACAACCTCATCAGCCGCCAGGTGGATGGCCTCATCGTCGCCTCCAGCGGCCACAGTGACGATATCTATGCCCGCATCCACGACCGCTTGCCGGTGGTGCAGCTCGACCGCCACATCGGTGAGTCGCGCCTGCCCATGGTGATCTCGGACGCCTGCAAGGCTACCGCCGAGCTGGTGCAGGATATGGCCGAGGATTGCGGGGAGGAGATCTACTACTTCGGCGGTCTGCTGGATCTCTCCCCCAGCCGCCACCGGCTGGCGGGTTACGAGCTCGGATTGCACCGGGCCGGGCTGGAGGCCACTTCAGACCGGGTCCGCCACCGTGACTACCAGCCGAGCTCGGGTTATCAGCTGATGTCTGAGCTGGTGGACGAACTCGGGGCACCGCCGAAGGGGCTTTTTACCGCCTCTTTCACCCTGCTGGAGGGGGTGCTGCGCTACCTCAACGAGGCGGGACTGATGGAGACCGGCATGCGCCTGTGTACCTTCGACGATCACGATCTGCTCGACTGCATCCCCATGCGCATCGATTCCGTGGCCCAGGATTGCCCGGCCCTGGCCCGGGCCGCCTTCGAGATGATGCAGCAACTCATCGCGGGCAATCCCCCAGCCCAGACCGCCCAGGTCATCAACCCCAGGGTGCGCTGGCGCAGCCGCCGCTAGGCACACGGCTTCCCTTTCCTGTGAAAAAGCCCCGCCGGATCCGGCGGGGCTTTTTGTGCTGCGCCTGGTATGAGGGCGTCAATCGGTGATGCTGGCCCGCCAGAAGATCTGCTTGATGTGAGGGTGCTCCCCGAGCGTGTTCATCAGGGCATCGAGCTTGGTGCCATCGATGGCGGTGGCGAGCAGCGCCGCCGAGATCTCGAGATCCTGATCGCCGAAGGGGGTGATGTCGAGTTCGCTCAGGGGGTAGTGGGCCTGCTCCAGCATCTGCTCGAGCCAGGGCAGTACCTCCTTCTGGTGAGCGCGGCCGATGAGAGCGGTCACGTGATAGGTCACTTCGGTGTCCATGTTGTTCACCGGGTCACGGTTTATCTGGTTGACCAGGGGACGCAGCAGGGTGTTGGCGGCCAGCACGAAGAGGGCGCCGAGGATGGCCTCCAGGGCGAACCCGGCGCCGCAGGCGGCCCCGACCGCGGCCACGCCCCACAGGGTGGCCGCTGTGTTGATGCCCCGGATGTTGCCGGATTCCCGCATGATGACGCCAGCGCCGAGAAAACCGATGCCGGAGACGATGTAGGCCACCACGTGGACGACCCCGTAACTGCCACCATGCAGGTCATAGATGCGCTGGGCCAGGTTGACGAACAGGGCCGCCCCCACGGCGACCAGCACGTTGGTGCGAAGGCCGGCGGTGCGCTGGCGGTACTGGCGCTCCAGGCCGACCAGGCTGCCCAGCACGAAGGCGAGCAGCAGGCTGGCCAGGGTGTCGAGCAGGGCGAGAAAATCGAGTTGTTGCCACATTCTCATGAAGGGTCTCCTCCTGGGATGCCGACCAGCCTGCTCCCCCGGGTTGTGTGAGAGACGGGGGGCAAGGTCGACATCGTGGTGAATGCAAGGGCGCGACCCGCCTCCTGACGGAGCGGGATGGCGCAGAACAGGGTACAGGCCCTTCACGGTTGCCCGGGAAGGACCCGCCTCATTCGAGGGTCAATGCCTGGTGGCGTCGTCCCCGGCGCGGGGGCGCAGTTCCCAGCGTACCGGGTGGACAGCCCCGACCTGGTGGATGAACTGCACCAGATAGCGGCGCTGGGGCGGCGTGCAGTAGAGGCTCAGCACCAGCACGCGGCCTTCACCGCGCCCGGGCTTCATGGACTGCAGAGGACTGAGTCCGGCCGGTTGCAGGGTGTGGCTCACCGCCGCCAGCACCTGCTCCATGTCGGCTCTGTCTTCGCAGCGGATGTGCAGCCGATAGAGGTGCTGACGCCGTCTGCCACGTTGCCAGAGTGGTCGCAGGCCCCGTCCCAGTCTGCTCAGCAGGGAAGGGGATTTGTCAGCGACAGAGTTGTTTGAAATCAAGCGCATAGCAGCCTCCTTTTGGGAAGCAGAAACTATGCAGGCAAGGTGTCGGGGTATGAGTCCGCGTCACCTGACGTCAAGTGTGAAAAGCGGGGAAAAGAGGGATCCACTTCTCGCAGGGTGGCGAGTCGCGGCAGAGAATAACCTGCGGCTAGCTCGCGACCAGGGTGCCGACGACGAGGGGCGGCGTGCGTCTGTCACTTGATGAGTTGCCCACCGATGGTCTCCGCTAGTGATAAAGAGGCGACATAGTAGCCGATACGGCGGCCTGGGTAAACCCCGAGCCCTTGATAGCAACATATTGAAACATAATAAAAAAGAGATGAAAGCGCCGGTGAAGGGAGCCCTCTTCCCTTCACCGGCGGGCCCTTGGGGGGTTACCGGGTCTTGTCGATGCCCAGGTATTTGAGCATCAGTTTTTCATAGATGGGTTCGGTGTCGCCCACCTGCATCTTGTGCAGGAAATACTTCTCGAACGCTATCTTGGCCAGGTGGACCCACTTCCCTTTCTTGAACCAGGCGACGTTGCGCGGCGGGATCTGCGGCATGGCCACGAAGGCGGCCCCTGTGTCCCCCATGTCCGCCAGACAGATGGCATTCCACACCGCCCGGGTGACCGGGGGCTGGCCGTCCAGCTCTGCCTTGATGTTGTGGCTTAAGGTGCGCACCATGGCCTCAATCATGTAGCCGGTCTTGGGCACCCCGGTCGGAACCGGCGTCTTGTGCTGGGGCGGGATGGCGATGCAGACCCCGGCGGCGTAAATCTGCGGGAAGACAGGGTTGCGCTGGTGTTCGTCGACGATGACGAACCCGCGGGGATTGACCAGCCCCTCGAGACCCCGCAGGGGGCTGATGCCGGCGAAGGCGGGCAGCATCATGGCATGCTTGTAGGGGAGGCTGTGGGTGCGCTTGACGTTGCCATCTTCATCCAGCTCCTCCACCGTCATCACCCCATCCCTGGCCGCCACGGTGCGGGCATTGCAGATCCATTGCATGTCGCGCATGCGCAGCTCGCTCTCCAGCATGCCCTTGGAATCCCCCACGCCGTTGAGGCCGAGGTGACCGATGTAGGGTTCGCTGGTGACGAAGGTCATGGGCACGTCCTTTCTCACCTTCTTGTCGCGCAGGTGGCGATCGAGGATGAAGGCGTATTCGTAGGCCGGGCCGAAGCAGGAGGCGCCGGGCATGGCACCGACGATCACCGGACCCGGTTCGTCGAGCAGCCCGTTGACACTGTGCAGGCACTCCTCTGCGTGGGAGAGGGTGCAGACGCTGGCGGTGCCGCCCGCCGTCGGGCCTGCTCCCTGCACCTCTTCAAAGGCGAGTGCGGGGCCGGTGCAGAGCACCAGAAAGTCGTAGTGCAGGTGCTGGCCATCGGAGAGGCGGATCTGCTGTTCGAGGGGTTGCAACCCGGTCAGGGCGGCGTGGATGAAGCGGATCCCCTTCTTCTTCACATGAGGCTCTATGGGGAGGGAGATATCCTTGCGCTCTCGCCACCGGACCGCAATCCACGGGTTCGAAGGGTTGAATTCAAAGTCGGGTTTGTCGTTCACCAGGGGGACGTCGTGCTGCTTGCCGAGTTCGGCCTTGAGCTCGTAGGCGGCCGACATGCCCCCCAACCCTGCCCCGATGATGATGATGGTTGCCATAATGAGCCTCCGCTCTATTACACGGCTCCTGTGAGCCAATATGTCCGCCTGCCTATTTGAGCCCCATTCGCCTGAGCACGGCGGCGGCGGGACAGACCCCGGTGAACGCGCTCTGGATCAGGTTGATCCCGACAAAGACGCTCAACCAGACAAAGCCCGGGTGGACCCAGGCCGTGAGCAGCAGCGACAGCAGCAACATGCCACCCGCGACCACTCTGACTCCGTTATCGACGGTCATTTCTCGTCTCCTTTTGTTTAGTGATTGCTAATTTAGAGTTATTTTATACAATAGAACAAATATCAGCAATTGCTAATTTAATCTTATGAGCCACTTCGACGAGATGAACCGACATGCGACAGCCGCCGCCGGCCTGCTCAAGGCGCTGGCTCATCCCGAACGCCTGATGGTGCTCTGCCAGCTGGTGGAAGGGGAGAAGGGGGTCCGGGAGCTGCTGGCCCACAGCCAGCTCGGGCAGTCGGCCTTCTCCCAGCAACTGTCGGTATTGAAGCGCCAGGGCCTTGTCCGCTCGCGCAAAGTCTCCCAGCAGATCTACTACTCCCTGGTGAGCGAGGCGGCGGCCGATGTGCTGGCGGCGCTGAAAACCCATTTTTGTCACTCAGATGAGGAAATTCGATGATGGAAAGCCAATGGCTGCTCTCGTTGGGGGGCGGCATGCTGGCGGGGCTCTCGGCCCTGATCCTGATGTTGTTCAACGGCCGGGTGGCCGGGATAAGCGGCATTCTGGCCGGTGCAATGCAGTACAAGACCCCCTGGCGGGTGCTGTTTCTGCTGGGATTGGGACTGGGGGCCTGGCTGGCGCTGACCCTGGGTTGGGCCACCATGCCCGCCTTTGATGCCTTGCCCGGCTGGCCCGTGGTGCTGCTGGCCGGCCTGCTGGTGGGCATCGGCACCCGTCTTGGCAATGGCTGCACCAGCGGTCACGGCATCTGCGGTATGGGGCGGCTGTCGACGCGCTCCGTGGTGGCGACGCTCACCTTTATGGGGATGGGCGTGGCGACCGTGTTCTTTACTCACCACATGTTTTGACGGGTTGATTGCCATGAAATTGCTGACGAGTCTGTTTGCGGGTCTGTTGTTCGGGCTGGGGATGGCCCTCTCCGGGATGATGGATCCGGCGCGGGTCACCGGGTTTCTCGATCTGGCCGGTGCCTGGGATCCCAGTCTGGCCTTCGTGATGGGGGGGGCCCTGGCTGTCTTCATGCCGGGCTACTTCCTGCTGGTGAAGCCCCGTCGTCTGAGCCTGCTGGGGGAACCTATGGTCCGGGTTCCCGCTCCCGTGCTGGATCGCCGCCTGATTGGCGGGGCCGCACTGTTCGGGATCGGTTGGGGCCTGGTCGGCATCTGTCCAGGGCCTGCCTTGAGTCTCATTTCCAGCGGACAGCCCATGATATTGTTGTTCATCGGGGCCATGGCGGCCGGGATCCTGCTGGTGGACAAGGTCTGGAACAGGGTGCTGGAGAAGGCTCGCCAGCACCGTATTGCCTGAGTTTTCAAGGTGCCCATGAGCCAGGGAAGGAGAATCATGATGAACACAATCCGGTTGCTGGTGACCACCCTGCTGGTCATGACATCCACCCTGGTGGCGGCCGAGGAGGCCAAGGGGTCGCTGACGCTGACCCCGCAGCGCGTCACCGACTGGCTCACCCTGAGCGGTACCGTGAGCGCCATTCATCAGGGGACGGTCGCGGCCCAGACCAGTGGCCGCGTCTCCCGCATGCTGGTGGATGTGAATGACGAGGTACAGGCCGGGCAGCCCCTGCTCGAGATAAGCGGCAAGGAGCAGTCTGCCGCCGTGACCGGCGCCGAGGCGCGAGTGGCCAGGGCCCAGGCCCAGCAGGTGGAGGCCGAGCGCCAGCTCACCCGTTATCAGGCCCTCATCGCCAAGGGGGTGATCACCCGGGCCCAGCTCGACAACGCCCAGGCAACGGATCGGGCCGCCCGCGCCGAGGTCAATGCCGCCGAGGCCGCCCTCATCCAGGCCCGGGAAGCCTACGGCTATACCCGTATCCTCGCCCCCTACGCCGGGGTGGTGACCAGGCGGCTGGTGGAGCTGGGGGAGACGGTGGCCCCCGGTACGCCGCTGCTATCCGGTTTCTCCCTTGGCGAGCTGAGGGTGGAGCTGGAGCTGCCCCAGTCCGCGCTGGCTCTCGCCGGCCAGCCGTCGGATGTGCAGGTGCTGCTGCCCGGTGGCAAGGCCGTGACTCCCGTCAAGCTGACCCGCTTCAACTACGCCGACAGCCAGAGCCACAGTTTCCGGCTGCGCCTCGATCTGCCGCCGAACACGGCAGGGGTGCTGCCCGGTATGTGGCTCAAGGTGCAGCTCAAACAGGGTGAGCGTCAGGTGTTGCAAGTGCCGGAGCCCGCCCTGCTGCGGCAGGGGGAGTTCAACGGCGTTTACCTCAAAGAGGGGGAGGGATGGGCCCTGACCCCGGTGCGGGTCGGCCACTGCGAGGCTGGGCTGTGCGAGGTCCTGGCGGGTCTCAAGGGCGGTGACACCCTGGCCCCCGATGCCTGGAGCCGTCAACAGGAGGTGCCCCATGAGTAGCGATCTGAACGACAACCATGGCCGCCTGGGGCCGGCGGGTCGGCTGGCGGCCCTGTTTCAGGGCTCGGCCATCACCCCGCTGCTGGCGCTGGTGGGGCTCTTGCTCGGCCTCTTTGCCGTGCTGGTGACTCCCAAGGAGGAGGAGCCCCAGATCGATGTCACCTTCGCCGACGTCTACATTCCCTTCCCGGGGGCCAGCCCGGCAGAGGTGGAGTCCCTCGTCACCACCCCTGCCGAGCAGGTGGTCTCCCAGATAAAGGGGATAGATACCCTCTACTCCTTCTCCCAACCCGATGGTGCCCTGCTGGTGGTGGTGTTCAAGGTAGGCGTGAGCCGGGAGCAGGCCATCGTGGATCTCAACAACCAGCTCGACTCCAACCGCGACTGGTTGCCACAGGGGATCGGAGTCGGTCAGCCACTGGTAAAACCCCGGGGGATCGATGATGTGCCCATCGTCAGTCTGACCTTATGGAGCAAAGAGGGGAGCAAGCAGCTGGGGGCCTTTGATCTGACCCGGGTTGCCCATGAGCTGGAGACCGAACTCAAGCGCATTCCCGGTACCCGCGATATCTACACGCTGGGCAGCCAGAGCGCCGTGCTGCGGGTGATGCCGGATCCGGCGGCCCTCAGCGCCCATGGCATCAGCTGGGGCGAGCTGAGCCAGCGACTTGCGGCCGCCAATCAGGTGGGCACGACACAGGCTATCGAGCAAGATAACCGGGAGATCAAGGTGCAGGTGGGGCAGTTCCTGCAAAGCGAGCAGGAGGCTCGAGAACTGGTGGTGGGGCTGCACGACGGCAAGCCGGTCTATCTGGGGGATGTGGCCAGGGTCTCGCTGGGTCAGGAGACCCCGGTGCAGCGCAGCTGGATGGGGCAGGGGGATCGCAGTTATCCGGCGGTGACCCTGGCCATCGGCAAGCAGCCCGGCCAGAACGCGGTCGAGGTGGCCAAGCGGGTGGAAGAACGGGTCGAGAGCCTCAAGAATCGACTCATCCCGGCTGGCGTCGAGGTGACGGTGACCCGTGACTACGGCGTCACCGCCGAGACCAAATCCAACACCCTCATCGGCAAGCTCATTTTTGCCACCACGGCGGTGGTGCTGCTGGTGCTGGTGAGCATGGGTTGGCGCGAGGCGCTGGTGGTGGGGGTTGCCATCGTCATCACCCTGGCGCTGACCCTCTTTGCCAGCTGGGCTTGGGGCTTTACCCTCAACCGGGTGTCCCTCTTTGCCCTTATCTTCTCCATCGGCATCCTGGTGGATGACGCCATCGTCGTGGTGGAGAACATCCACCGTCATCGCGGTTTGGGCAAGGGGTCCCTCAAGGATCTCATTCCGGGCGCGGTGGACGAGGTGGGGGGGCCGACCATTCTGGCGACCCTGACCGTCATCGCGGCCCTGCTGCCCATGGCCTTCGTCAGCGGCCTGATGGGCCCCTACATGAGCCCCATCCCCATCAATGCCAGCATGGGGATGCTTATCTCCCTGCTGGTGGCCTTCATCTTCTCCCCCTGGTTGGCCAATCACCTGCTCAAGCGCGAGGGGCATGTCGCCCACGGGGAGGCCAAGGCCGGGCTCTTTCACCGGCTGATGACCCCCTTTCTGATGGGGACGGGTGCCAAAAGAGCGAGACACAAGCTTTGGCTGGTCATTCTGCTGCTGGTGGCGGGGGCGGCCGCCATGCCCGTGGTGCAGTGGGTGGTGCTCAAGATGCTCCCCTTTGACAACAAGTCGGAATTCCAGCTGGTGCTCGACATGCCGGAGGGGGCGACCCTGGAGCAGACCGAGCGCACCCTGCTGGCGGTGGGTCGGGAGCTCGCCAGGGTGCCCGAGGTGAAGGATTACCAGATCTACGCCGGCACCGCCGCCCCCATCAACTTCAACGGGCTGGTGCGCCACTACTTCATCCGCAGCGGCGCCAACGTGGGGGACATCCAGGTCAATCTGGTGGACAAGCATGAACGGGATCGCAGCAGTCACGAGATTGCCCGGTCGGTGCGTGCGCCCTTGCAGGCCATCGCCAGTGCGGCAGGGGGCAACCTCAAGGTGGTGGAGGTGCCCCCGGGACCGCCTGTCTGGTCGCCCATTGTCGCGGAAGTGTATGGCCCGACGCAGGCCGCCCGTGAAGCCGCTGCCCGCGTCGTAGAGGCCCGCTTTGTGGCCACGGCGGATCTGGTGGACGTGGACATCTATCTGGCCGACCCCCAGCCCAAGTGGCGGCTGGTGGTGGATCGCGCCCAGGCGGCCCTGCTCGGGGTCGTTCTCGGGGATCTGGTGGCGACCCTCAACGGGGGCGTGGGTTATCAGGATGCCAGCTGGCTGCAAGGGCAAGGCGCCAAGTATCCGGTGCCGATCCGCATCGAGCTCGCCCCCGGTGACAAGCGGGATCTGACCGGCATCCTGGCTCTCAAGGTGCGCAGCCAGAGCGGCCAGCTGGTGCGGGTCTCCGAGCTGGTGAGCCGTCGTGACGAGGTCGCCCCCAGCTACCTCATGCACAAGAACATGCAGCCCATGGTGATGGTGGTGGCTGACATGGGCGGCCATGCCGACAGCCCGCTCTACGGCATGTTTGCCGCCGGTGCCGACATCTCGCTGCCACAGTATTACGTGCATCAGCCCGACAAGCTGGGGGAGGTGGCGCTGTTGTGGGACGGGGAGTGGAAGATAACCTACGAGACCTTCCGCGACATGGGGCTGGCCTACGGGGTGGGGATGATCCTCATCTACCTGCTGGTGGTGGCCCAGTTCCGCTCCTATCTGGTGCCGCTCATCATCATGGCCCCCATTCCGCTCACCCTCATCGGGGTGATGCCGGGTCACGCCCTGCTGGGGGCCCAGTTCACCGCCACCTCGATGATCGGGATGATCGCCCTGGCCGGGATCATCGTGCGCAACAGCATCCTGCTGGTGGATTTCATCGAGCAGCAGCGGGCGAGTGGCATGGCGTTCGAGCAGGCGGTGATCGAGGCGGCGCAGGTGCGAGCCAAACCCATCATGCTGACGGCGCTGGCGGCCATGATAGGGGCGCTTTTCATCCTGGATGACCCCATCTTCAACGGGCTGGCCATCAGCCTGATTTTCGGGATCCTGGTCTCCACCTTGCTCACCCTGATGGTGATCCCGCTGCTCTACTACAGCCTGCTCGTTCGCCGAAGTCAGAGGTAAACACAGGGGGCACGTGCCCCTAATGCCAGTCAGTTAAGCCTGACTGGCATTGTTTTTACTAGGTTTTCTCGTCGCATACTTCTGTGGTTTGGCTTT